>NZ_KV805031.1:99480-103286 GCF_001811515.1 Corynebacterium sp. HMSC076G08
TCCAGACCGGCGGTATCATCGACGTCTTCCGCACCGGCCGCATCCCGGCCAACGTGTCGCTGGACTGCGTTGATCCGCTCATCGCGCCGAAGGCGAAGAACCTGGTGTGGCTGCGTTCGCCGCTGGATCTGGCAGCCGCGGGCCGCAACGTGAAGGCCGCGGCGCTGACCTCGCTTGGCTTCGGCCACGTCAGCGCGCTCATCGTCTACGCCCACCCCGGCGTGTTCGAGCAGGCCGTGTCTCAGCAGCGCGGGGCGGATGCAGCTGCCGAGTGGCGTGAGCACGCCGAGCAGCGCCTGCGCGCCGGCCGCGCACACTTCGAGGCCGGAATGCTGGGCCGCGCCCCGCTCTTCGAGGTCATCGAGGGCCGCCGCCTACCGCACGCCGACGCCAAGGTGATGATTGACGGCTACGGTCTCGTCGACGCCGACAAGGCCGCGGAAATCTCCATGCTCCTCGACGCCGATGCGCGCCTGGGCAGCAACGGTGAATTCCCGGGTGCGTAACCTCTAGCAATTAGGGCCAGTTCAAGTACGAACTGGCCCTTTCCTTTCGGACTAACCTCGTTTCGCTCTATGTCGCGACGATATTTGCTCACCAACGCTTTTCAATTAAATGTTCCATCACACGCTTTCAAACATCCGCCGAAAAATATTGACAAGCATGATTACGGAATCAGCGATTATGCCAGCTTCACGGCGCGATGAGTTCGGTGCGTGTTTTATCGAATGAGCTAACGAAACTGCCTTACGAACAAAACTACGCAGTTCACTATTCGCTGGTCCTGGAAGTTCTACTTCAACAACTCGTGCCAGCCGGTTTTTGAGTTTCCCGCATTAAATTTATCCGCATCATCACCATTCCGTAAGTGACGAGTTTCGTCAAAGGCTACGCGGTTCAATTCATGTTGGCGGACATGAAAAACTGACCAGTGGCGGACACGGGATTTAGGGGTTTGGGGAGTTTTTATTGGGGGTAGGAAAACAAGGGGTCTTCATCCGATGTTCGATAGAAGAGTCTAACCGGACTCATCTAGCGAAAAGCATGGACGGACCTGACTCCGTCTCTAATCAGCAGCAATTGTCTTCTAGAAGAAGCAGGGGTGAAGTTGAGGTGTCAGGCCTGTGGCCCCGCCGTCGCCGATGGTGACTCCAACACCGGGTTCCTCGTGCCTATCGAAGGCAACCACAGCACGCGGCCGCGCGCCGTCGGCACGTTCCGTGAAATCACATGTGCCAAGCTTCACGGACCTCATGCCACAGGTGCGCCCGACACCGAACAACACGGCTCCCATCGGTCGGCTGATGCATCACGTCATCGTCGTTCGGACTCGAGGAGCATCCCAGCGCTAGATCGACGTCACAACAGGGCTCTGAACCAGAGGGGATAAGTTCGCTTACCATACTCCAACAGGACGAGTCAATCATTCGAACACGCCCTGCCCCCGTGGTGTCCGCCACTGGTCAGTTTCTCATGGCCATAGGCGGACTTTTTTATGTCCGCCTCCGGTCAGCTTTTCATGTCCGCTAACAATTCATCGAGAATGCGAACCACCCGATTACCGACATCACTGAAGTCACTTTGAATATTTGCAAAAGCAAACTTCTCACGGAGCTCCTTGATTTCTGTATCAATCCGCACCCATCCGGTAGAATCCCGCGGGCTAACAGGAGAAACCAATTTTCCTTGAAGCTGCGCATCTTCGAGGCCTTCGACATGCCTCTCAAACGGATCAAATATTGCGCTAAGAATCCGCCGTCTAGCTTGATAGCTTCCTTCAGCATCGTTCTGTTTCCAATAGTCTTTAAACGAAGACTCATGACGCGCGACGCTATTTAGTACCGGTAGGGCGGTATCGAGTACCGACCGGTGCGGATATCGGGTACCGGGGGTAGTTTTTGGGCACTCTTTAGTGGACGGCCCGCGCAGTGTGTACGTGTGGATCGCGTTCACGTGGAAGGAGTGATGGTGGTGACGGATTACCGTGCCATCATGTTTGCCTTGGTTGCCGGGAATCGTTCCTGGAACCAGATTCGAGCCGATTTAGGGGTCTCGAAGTCGACGATTGATAAGGGCAGTCGCGTTGTAAGGGACCATCAAATCGATGCTCGTGGGATTGCTGGATTGTCGAATGCCCAGTTAGAGGAGCTATTTCCGGATAACCGGCGTCGCAACGATGCGGAGTTCCTCGCACCGGATTTCAAAAAGGTTGCCGAGCGGATGGTCTCTGGCAAGCGCGTGACGTTGAAAGTCGCGCACGCCAAGTACCTGAAGTTACCTGTTGGTACTGGTCAGCGTCATTATTCGTATCGACAGTACTGTTCGCTGTTTGAGCATTATGTCGATGTTCATCAGCTGTCAGCGCAACTGAATCACGATCCCGGTGACGAGCTCATGGTGGACTGGTCGGGCGATGGAATGGTCGTTGTGGATCCGGTCTCGGGCCAGCGGTTTACCGCGCACTTGTTTGTAGCTTCATTGCCGCACTCAGGGATGAGGCATGTATCGGCGTGGCCGGATCAAAAAATGCGGTCGTGGCTTTTAGCCCACCGTGCGGCTTTGGAGTGTTTCGGTGGTTGTCCGCTGCGGTTGATCCCGGATAACGCGCTTACAGCCACGCAACAGATTTCCCGTGGGCTGCGGGGGCGTATCCCGGTTGCGGAGTATTCCACATTTGCCGATTTCTATCAGATAGGTATTACTGCGGCGAAACGCTACCGGCCGCGGTACAAGGCGAATATTGAAAAGGCCGTGGATATTACCCAGCAATGGTGCGTAGAATACCTCGACGACCAGGAGTTCTACAGTTTCGACATGCTCAATAAAGCACTCGAGGACCAAAGCGATTTCATCAACGATCGCCGTCCCTACCGCGGGCAGGATATCTCTCGTCGCCAGTTGTTTGAAGACCATGAGCAACAGCTGCTGCGCCCGTTGCCCGACCGGCGGTGGTCGTGGTCGCGGTGGAAGAAGTCCAAGGTCGCAATGAACTACCACATCCGGATCGCCAATCACTGGTATTCAGTGCCGTGGAAGCTAGCGGGCAAGTTCGTCGACGTGCAACTCTTTGATGACTATCTGGATGTCTTCTACGACGGTGAGATTGTTGCTTTACATCGTATTGCCCCTGCTAATTATGGCTACTCCACCTTGGATGAGCATGTCCCCGACAACCATAAGGACTTAAACACCCAGTGGAACCGGCAACGCTTGGAAGACTGGGCGAAAAGTATTGGGACAGCGACAGCACAGCTCATCGGCCAGATGTTTAACGCTCGTAAAGTCGAAGCCCAAGCATATTCTAGCGTTCTGGGCGTACTGAACCTATCGCAAGGCTCCATCCACGCTCACCTGACCATTGTGATGGCAGCGATGGCCACAGGCCACGTGTTGGAAGAAGCCTCGGGCCTGTCGCTGAAGCGATTGGTACGAATCTTGAAGAAATACCGATCGTTTACCGTCGAAATCTCAGGCCACACACTCCACGCACAAACCGACCTGCCCGCCGGCGTCCGCGAACTCGCCGAAAAGCTACCCCAACTGTCTGACTAAAATGACCTAAGTCAGGAAACGTTAGCGTTAAAACGTTAGCGCTTTAACGTCATAACACTAACACTAAAAACACCACTCAACCACCGCAATCATTGGGCAAGTTGGCCATAGTCAAAGCTGTGACCCTGGAAATTCGAAAGACGTCACAGCAACAAACCACCACCCCAGACAACCTTCACATGAGATGCCTTTTAAACATTATAAAATATGTCACACGTTCACCTGAGGTTACCCTCGTTTAGTGGACACCCTAT
>NZ_KV805032.1:0-582 GCF_001811515.1 Corynebacterium sp. HMSC076G08
CTGGTACTAATAGACCAAAACAAACACACACACTTGAACTTTTCAGTGTGTAAACAGCAAACACAACAGTTAATTAATCACACTGTCGCTTGCGTCCACTACACAGTATCTGACACAACACCAGCAACCAGACACAAACAGTTGCTCCGTGTGTTTGTCGGTGGCCTATAGCAGCAGGGAAACGCCCGGTCCCATTCCGAACCCGGAAGCTAAGCCTGCTAACGCTGATGGTACTGCAACCGGGAGGTTGTGGGAGAGTAAGAAACCGCCGACACCAAACAACAAACCATAACTCAATACACCAAGCCCGCCACCGTTGAGCAACCACTCAACGGTGACGGGCTTCATCATCGTTTTCGCACACAGCCTACAAGCGCAGACCCGAAAACACAGACCTGCGTGCTGCACATCCACGTCCGCGCTTATAGACCGCAAGGGATCCGAGCACGGGTCATACGCGCTAATTATCCCAAGCACAAAGAATCCGCCGCCGCCCAAACAAGCAACACAGCTTTGTCGGCTAAGCACACTCATCCCCATGGGGTTGCCTGTTGCGACCGGCTATTTGGTAGCAGTGTCGTG
>NZ_KV805033.1:0-1097 GCF_001811515.1 Corynebacterium sp. HMSC076G08
GTTGTTGGGTTGCCCGAGTAGCAGCGGGCTCGTGGAATCTGCTGTGAATCTGCCGGGACCACCCGGTAAGCCTAAATACTCAGTGTGACCGATAGTGTATTAGTACCGTGAGGGAATGGTGAAAAGTACCCCGGGAGGGGAGTGAAATAGTTCCTGAAACCATGTGCTTACAATCCGTCAGAGCACTTTTTATTGTGTGATGGCGTGCCTTTTGAAGAATGAGCCTGCGAGTCAGCGGCATGTCGCGAGGTTAACCCGTGTGGGGTAGCCGTAGGGAAACCGAATCCTAATTGGGTGTTGTTAGTGGCATGTCCTGGACCCGAAGCGGGGTGATCTACCCATGGCCAGTGTGAAGCAGTAGTAAGATGCTGTGGAGGCGCGAACCCACGTAGGTTGAAAACTGCGGGGATGAGTTGTGGGTAGGGGTGAAAGGCCAATCAAACTCCGTGATAGCTGGTTCTCCCCGAAATGCATTTAGGTGCAGCGTCGCATTAGCTTGGTGGAGGTAGAGCTACTGGTTGGTTGAGCGGGACTACAATCTTAGCAATGTCAGCCAAACTCCGAATGCCATCAATTGTGTTGTGCGGCAGTGAGACTGTGGGGGATAAGCTTCATAGTCGAGAGGGAAACAGCCCAGATCGCCGGTTAAGGCCCCTAAGGGTGTGCTAAGTGGAAAAGGATGTGGGATCGCGAAGACAGCCAGGAGGTTGGCTTAGAAGCAGCCATCCTTGAAAGAGTGCGTAATAGCTCACTGGTCGAGTGGTCCTGCGCCGACAATGTAGTGGGGCTCAAGCACACCGCCGAAGCCGCGGCAAACTTTTTGTTTGGGTAGGGGAGCGTCGTGCATGTGTTGAAGCGTTACCGTAAGGAGGCGTGGAGTGTGTGCGAGTGAGAATGCAGGCATGAGTAACGAATTGGAAGGTGAGAATCCTTCCCGCCGGATGACTAAGGGTTCCTGGGTCAAGTTCGTCTTCCCAGGGTGAGTCGGGACCTAAGGCGAGGCCGACAGGCGTAGTCGATGGACAACCAGTTGATATTCTGGTACCCGTATATCCGCGCCCATGATAAAGCACTGATACTAACCACCGCGGATACGA
>NZ_KV805034.1:0-99139 GCF_001811515.1 Corynebacterium sp. HMSC076G08
ATCAGGTGTCTACCAAACAGGGGTCAGGTCCTATGGGTGAAGGATGGGAGTTACAACGTTGTCCGAAATCAGTCGACCTTAGACCGCTGTCGCCGATAGATGGCCCCTCCGCCCGTCCGAGATGGCAGTTCGCGAGCCCCTTCTGCCGAGGCAGTATCATCCACCAGTGTTCCCCACTTGAGAACATCAACAACCCAGTCCACGTAACCATCCACGTCCGAGGTGTCATTAATTGTGTGCATGCAGTGGAATATATCCGTGACCCCATGTGGGGGGGGGAACAGAATTTGCGTCCATTGGAGTAGGCAGGCCATGCGGCTGTCACGGGAGGTGCGAACTTTTGAGCGATCGGCGGATGAAGTGGCCAGCATGGGCTGGAGTGATGCAAGGTTTTGCAAAACTGCTGGTCAGGGTATAATTATACCATTAGCATTTGCCCGCTCCCTGCGTTTGCGAACTTGTTGAAAGGCATGAGCGGAATGGTTAACGGGTACTGCTCGACATTAATGTCTGACGCGGTCAGTAATGTCGGTATCAACTAGAAGATAAGCCACGCTCTGTGGAGGAGACGAACAGTATATGATCTTAAGAGCCCAAAGTAAGAAGTCAGCGGCGAAGCTGCCGAAGGTGGTGGCTTGGTAGTGGCTCTTAAGAAATCTGATCTTTATAGCTCCCTCTGGAAGAGTGCCGATGAGCTGCGTGGCGGAATGGATGCCAGTCAGTACAAGGATTATGTCCTGACACTGCTGTTCGTGAAGTATGTCTCGGATAAGGCGAAGAGCGATCCTTACAGCCTCATTGAGGTTCCGGAAGGCGGATCATTTGATGACCTGGTTGCGCTAAAGGGTGCGACGGACATCGGCGAGAGGATGAACATCGCCATCCGTCGACTGGCTGAAGCCAATGATCTTCAGGGTGTTATCAACAACGCCGACTTCGATGACCCGAACAAGCTGGGCGAAGGTAAGGCGATGCAGGATCGCCTGACGAACCTTGTCAGTATTTTTCAGGACATCGATTTCACCGGTTCTCGCGCTGAGGGCGACGACCTGCTCGGTGATGCCTACGAATATCTGATGCGCCACTTCGCCACTGAGTCTGGCAAGAGCAAGGGTCAGTTCTACACTCCGGCGGAGGTTTCTCGCATCATGGCTCAGGTGCTGGAGATCCCGAAAGATGCCCCTCGCTCGACGACTGTCTATGACCCGACGTGTGGGTCTGGATCGCTTTTGATTAAGGTGGCTGACGCCGCGCCTAACGGCCTGTCGATTTACGGCCAGGAGAAAGACAACGCCACCTGGGCACTGTCCCGGATGAACATGATCTTGCACGGCAACGAGACGCATGACATCCGTCAGGGCGACACTCTCTCGGATCCGAAATTCCTCAAGGGCGAACAGCTACAGACCTTTGACTACTTCGTCGCCAACCCGCCGTTCTCAGTGAAGACCTGGAAGAACGGCTTCGACAAGGAATACGATCGGTTCGAGGGCTTCTCCGAACCACCAGAGAAGAACGGTGACTATGCCTTCTTGCTTCATATGGTGAAATCCCTGAAGCCTGATGGTCGAGGAGCGGTTATTCTTCCCCACGGCGTGCTTTTTCGTGGCAACACCGAGGCACAGATCCGTGAGGAGCTGATCAGGCGTGGTCTAATTAAGGCGATTATTGGGCTGCCGGCCAACCTGTTTTATGGAACCGGCATCCCGGCCTGCATCATTGTCATCGACAAGAAGAAATCCACCAACCGGACGGGCATCTTCATGATCGATGCCTCCAAGGGCTTCGAGAAAGACGGGCCGAAGAACCGCCTGCGTCCTCGGGATATGCGAAAGATCATCGACACCTATCTTGCCGGCAACGACGTCGAGCGCTTTGCCCGGATGGTGCCGCTGTCGGAAATCTCTGACGCTAAGAACAACTATAATCTCAACATCCCCCGCTACATTGAAACGTCTGAACCTGAAGACATTCAGGACCTGGAGGCTCACCTCAAGGGTGGGATCCCGAACCGAGATTTGGATGCACTGAGTGAATACTGGGATGCTTTCCCGAACCTTCGTGACGAGCTATTCCGACCTCTCCGCGAGGGATATTCAGAGCTGAGAGTACAGCCTGATCAGACCGCCAAGGTGATTGAGGAGTCAAAGGACGTTAAGGCTTTTACCTCGACTGTTTCCAAGGCTGTTGAGGATTGGTGGGGTTCTCACCGATCTCAACTGGAGGCGATTGGCTCGCAGACCAGGCCGCAGCAGCTGATTGAGGATCTTGGTGATGACTTGCTGGAGAAGTTCCGGGGTCGTCCGCTGATCAGCGAGTACAGCATGTACGAGCAGCTGATGAGCTACTGGAATGACACCATGCACGATGACGTCACTCTCATCGTCGGGTCCGGCTGGGTTGATGCTGTTCAACCGCGTGAAGCTCGGATCACTGGCTATGACAACAAGAAGAAGCCGAAGTACGAGGCTGCTGACCTGGTCTTCGGCACGGGTGCCAAAGCCCAGCGTTGGGTAACTGACCTGATTTCGCCGGCACTTATCATCGATCGATATTTCGCTGAAGAGAAGGCCGAGCTTGATCGTCTCACTGCAGAGCAAGAGCGCATCAGTCTGGAGTTACAGGAGTACATCGAAGAGCACGCGGTCGAGGAAGGTCTGCTTTGGGAGGCTGTCAACGACGATGGCGGAGTGAAGTTGGGCGACGTGAGGAAGCGCCTCAGGGAAGCTAAAGCTGAGGGTGCAGAGGGTGAGGAGGTCGCCGCGCTCAATCATGTCGTGAAACTGTTTGCTGCTCAGACAGTGGCAAAGAAGGCCGCGAAAAACGCCGCCTTTGAAGTCGATCAGCAGAGCTTTCAGGCCTACGAAGGTCTGCGGGACACGGACATACGGGTGCTAGTCATCGAGGATAAATGGGGTGATTCTATCCGGGAATCGTCAGATGTTGAAGTCGTAAAGATCATTCGGTCTCTCGCAGTAAGGCTCAGTACACTTGGTGAACGTTACTCCGAAACCCTTGAACAAATTGTTGGTAAGACTGAGGAAGCTAATCGACGAGTTTGCGTTCATTTGCGGGACATGGAGGTCTTGTAATGGTTTCTTGTCATGAAGTTCAGAGGATTTCGGATTTTGCAGAAGTTAAGACTGGGCCCTTTGGATCTGCTCTTCATCAGGCAGACTATAAAGCTACAGGGACTCCGATAGTTACAGTGGAACATCTCGGAGATAGAGGTATTATTCACGAGAATCTTCCTCTTGTGGGAACAGAGGACTTGAAGCGTCTTTCGACTTATAAGTGCCGTGAAGGAGACATCCTTTTCAGTAGGGTCGGGTCAATAGATAGAAACGCGATCGTCAAGAGAGAAGAAGATGGCTGGTTGTTTTCTGGGCGTCTTTTACGTGTGAGGGTGGACCAGACAAAAGTAAACTCTGGATATCTCAGTCAAGTTTTTCATACTGAAAATTTCAAAGATAAGGTGCGGTCCGTAGCAGTAGGCCAAACTATGCCTTCTCTAAATACACAGATTCTCGGCAGTTTGACTGTCGATTTGCCGTCGCTTGATGAACAGAAAATTGTCGCAGGTAGGTTGAGTTCGGCTGATCAACTCATTGAAACTCTTGAACGCCTCATCTCAAAGAAGCAGGCAATCAAGCAGGGCATGATGCAGGAGCTGCTGACTGGTCGCAAACGCTTGCCGGGCTTTACCAAACCTTGGAAGAATATATCAATTGCGAGACACTCCCATTTGAAGGCAAGAATCGGCTGGCAAGGGCTCACGACCGGTGAATATCTCCAGTCGGGCAGCTATAAACTAGTCGGTGGCACTGATTTTAAGAATGCTAAAATAGACTGGAATACAGCCTCTTTTGTGAGTAAGTGGCGATTCGATCAAGATCGCAATATTCAACTTCAACCTGACGATGTCCTTATAACTAAGGACGGAACTATTGGTAAAGTTGCAATTGTTGATAATCTTCCTTTTCCGGCCACATTGAATAGTGGCGTTTTTGTAGTGCGACCGATCCGGGGAACCTACGAATCGAGGTTCTTGTATTGGCTGTTGCGTTCTTCAGTGTTCGAGAACTTCATTTCATCCCTAAGTGCGGGGTCAACCATTAATCATCTTTACCAAAAGGATCTAATTACTCTTACTTTAGATTTTCCAGAGGACTTTTCTGAACAGCGAGAGATTGCGAATGTACTGGATGACGCTGATTCAGAGATCAGAGCCTTGGAGTCTCGTCTCGAATCAGCTCGCAATATAAAGCAGGGCATGATGCAGGAGCTACTCACTGGGAGAATCCGCCTTCCCGTAGGGGGCAAGCACGGTGAATATTGATTGGGCGTTAAAAGAGCTGCACACCTTCATCTATCTGACTGAGCGTGTTCCTCACCCAAGTCCTAGCGTCGTGGGTAGATTTCCGCGGGGTTCTGTAGCCGATATTGCTTCTCAGGCGCAAGTAGCCGAGAAGATTATGGATCGGGCTACTCCTGGCTGGCGCTCTGAGTTGACTGGAAGTAAACCGGGCACTTGGGATCGCCATTACGAGGCTGCAATCAGAGCTCGAGCACAGCTCCAACGGGCTGAAGAAGTCGCTCAGAATCTGGGAGAAAATGCTCCAGAGCTTTCTGCTGCGGAGCTGCACCCTTGGATCTGGGATGGAGCACAGTCGCTCTGGCAGTCAGGTCATTACCGTGAAGCCATCGGTGGTGCGATTCGCAAGCTCAATGCTGAGACGCAGAACAAGATCGGTCGTCGGGATGTTAGCGAAACAAATCTTTTCAAGCAGGCTTTCTCCGCCGATCGACCAAAGAAAGGAGCGTCTCGGCTACGACGAATGAAAGATGACGGCAGTGACACCTATAAGTCGGTTCAGCGTGGTGCTATGACATTTGCTGAAGGGGTCTTTGCTGGTATTCGAAACCCTCTTAGCCATGAAGCTGATCAAGAGCTTACGGAGCAAGAAGCTCTTGAGTATCTCGCCGCCCTCAGCGTTTTGGCACGCTGGGTGGACGAATCCACCGTGGAGGCATCATCATGAGTCTGGTCGGGCAACGTGAGCGTGTCACGCAGAATCGCGTCGTAGACATCCTGTCTAGTCAGCTCGGGTATGAGTATGCCGGGGATTGGAAGAACCGGGCCAACTCCAACGTTGAAAAAGAGCTGTTGCGCCAGAATCTGCTGGCACGTGGCTACGATGCGCACTTGGTTCGACGTGCCATCGAGCAGCTTCGTAAGGCTGCTTCGCTGCCGGCTGGCGGTTCGCTTTACGAGGCCAACCGCAATGTCTACAGCCTGCTTCGCTACGGCGTGAAGGTAAAACGCAACGCCTCGGAAAACTTCGAGACGATCTGGCTTATCGACTGGGACAATTCGGAAGCTAACCACTTCGTGGTGGCCGAAGAGGTGTCGATCAAGGGCAAGAACACCAAGCGTCCAGACGTCGTGCTCTACGTCAATGGCATCGCTCTCGGCGTCATCGAACTCAAGCGTTCCAAGGTCAGCGTTGGGGATGGTATCCGCCAGCACCTCGGCAACCAGAAGGCAGACTTCGTTCGACCCTTCTTCACCACTGTCCAGCTGCTTTTTGCCGGTAATGATGTTGAGGGCCTACGTTACGGAGTGATTGAGACTCCGGAGAAGTATTGGCTGGAGTGGAAAGAACCAAGCGAGGTTGAGAACCATCTCGACCGTGGGTTGCTCCAGATGGCCAGCAAACAGCGCTTCCTCGAGCTGATTCATGATTTCATCGTCTTCGACTCTGGTGTGAAGAAGACAGCCCGACATAACCAATACTTCGGTGTTAAGGCTGCTCAGGAGCGTATTGCTCGTCGCGAGGGTGGTATTATTTGGCACACTCAGGGGTCAGGCAAGAGCTTGACGATGGTGTGGCTGGCGAAGTGGATCCGAGAGAACCAGCGCGAAGCGCGTGTCTTGGTGATCACCGACCGGACTGAGCTTGATGAGCAGATTGAGAAGGTCTTTGCCGGTGTCGATGAGACCATCGAGCGATCGACGTCTGGAGCAGACATGATCGGCATGCTGGACCGGAACAAGCCGTGGCTGATGTGCTCACTGGTGCATAAGTTCCGGGGTGATGACGAGAAGGACCAGGGCGACACCGAAGACTTCGTGCGTCAGCTCAAGAAACCTCTCCTTCAAGGGTTCAACCCCAAGGGCAATATCTTCGTCTTTGTCGATGAAGCTCACCGCACCCAGAGCGGCAAACTCCATAAGGCGATGAAGGAGTTGCTGCCAAACGCGATGTTCATTGGCTTTACTGGCACTCCGCTTCTCAAGAAGGACAAGGCCAAGAGCATCGAGACCTTCGGCTCGTACATCCACACCTACAAGTTCGATGAGGCCGTTGATGACGGCGTGGTGCTGGATCTGCGTTATGAGGCGCGAGATATCGAGCAACGCCTCATGAGCTCAGAACGGGTGGATGAGTGGTTCACGATTCACACTCAGGGCATGACCGACCTGACAAAACACCAGCTGAAGAAGCGCTGGGCGACGCTCAAGGCAGTCGAGTCCGCAGAGCCGCGAGCTCGGCAGATCGCCGCAGACATCCTGATGGATATGGCCAGAATGCCCCGCCTGATGGATGGCCGAGGCAACGCCATGCTGGTGTGCTCAAGCGTCTACCAAGCCTGCAAATTCTACGACATCTTCAGCCATAGCGAACTGGCTGGCAAGGTTGCCATCATCACGAGCTATGAGCCGAACGCTTCCCAGATCTCGAAGGAAGACTCCGGGGCTGGCAAGAATGAGGAGATCGTCAAGTACGACATCTACCGTCGGATGCTTGCGGACTACTTTCAGACCAACGCTGATGATGCCGTCAAGCGGATTGACGAGTTCGAGAAGAGCGTCAAGGAGAAGTTCATCAAGCATCCTGGTCAGATGCGGCTGCTGATCGTGGTCGACAAGCTCCTGACTGGGTTTGATGCTCCGAGTGCAACTTATCTCTACATCGATAAGAACATGCAGGACCACGGCCTATTCCAGGCAATTTGTCGCGTGAACCGGCTTGACGGTGACGATAAGGAGTATGGCTACATCGTCGACTACCGCGACCTGTTCAAATCCCTGGAGGATGCGGTTTCTGACTACACCTCCGAAGCCTTTGCTGACTACGACGAAGAAGACGTGGAAGGTCTGCTCAAGGACCGTATTGAGCAAGAGCGCCAGGACCTGGACGAGGCTCTTGAGATGGTACGAGCCTTGTGTGAGCCGGTGGCTCCGCCGAAGGGCACGCTGCAGTACCAGCACTATTTCTGCGCGAGGGAAAGTGGCAACGCAGAGCAGCTCAAGGCCAACGAACCGAGGCGAGTGGATCTCTACAAGGGCGTGGCCAGTCTGGTCCGTGCCTATGCGAACCTGGCCAACCGGATGAGTGAGGCTGGATACTCGGAAAGTGAAGCTGCATCAATCAAGTCTCAAGTGAAACACTTCGTCGATGTCCGCGACGAAGTGAAGCTCGGTGCTGGCGAGAATGTTGACCTCAAGCAGTTCGAGGCCGGCATGCGCGCGCTTCTCGACACCTACATTCAGGCGGATGCATCCCGGAACCTGGCGACCTTTGACCAGGGGCTCGTCCATCTCATCGTCGAGCATGGGGTCGGAGTTATCGACAAGCTACCGGAGAATATCCGGAAGGATCCAGAGGCTGCTGCCGAGACCATCGTCAACAACGTTCGCAAGACCATCGTTGACGAACAGGCGATGAACCCGAAGTACTACGAGTCGATGTCAACGCTCCTGGATGCCTTGATCGAGCAGCGGCGTGAGGCTGTTATCGACTATGAGGAGTACCTGCTGAAGCTGGTTGAGCTTACCCAGCGGATTGCTCGGGGAGAGTCGGATCAGAAGTACCCAGAATGGGCTGGCACGTCTGCGCGCCGTGCCCTGATTGACTTCGCCTGGCCGGAGGATATCGAGGTCGACTTTGAGCGGGTGTATGGCATAATCCAGCGCAATAAGGAGCACGGCTGGGCTGGCGATAAGACGAAGCAGAAGTCGCTAATGCGTACCGTCGCTCTCAATTTCCCTGGACTTTTGCAACCTGATGAGATGAAGAAGCTGCTTGAGCTCTTGGTGATGCATGATGAATTCCGCTAGTGCTTACCTCACCGTCTCCGGTCTTGATGTAGAGCTGGTCTACAAGGACATCAAGAATATGCACCTGTCGGTGTATCCACCGATGGGTCGCGTGCGCGTGGCTGCGCCCGCCCGCCTGGACGAGGACACTATCCGTCGGGCTATTATCCAGCGACTGCCGTGGATCCGGCGTGAGCGGGAGCGACTGCAGAAGGCGAAGCGCCAGACGGAGCGGCAGATGGTTTCCGGAGAGAGCCATTACGCCTGGGGGAAGCGCTACCGCCTCGACGTCTCAAAACACAGTGGAAATCCCAAGGTGGTATTGGCCGGCGATACTCTGTGGCTCTACTCCCCGGAAGGGTCGACTCGTGATGATCGATTCGGCATTCTCGACCGCTGGTACCGACGGGAGCTCAAGGCCGCACTCCCGCCTCTGCTTGAGAAGTGGGAGGCTGCCATGGGGGTGAAAGCTAACCAGATTACGGTCAAGCGGATGAAGACCAAGTGGGGGTCGTGCAATCCTGATAGCCGTAACATCTGGTTCAACCCGGAGCTAGCAAAGAAGAATCCTCGGAGTCTGGAGTACCTGGTGGTTCATGAGCTGGCGCATCTGATCGAGAGAAGCCACAACTCTAGGTTTGTAGCGGTGATGGATCAGCACTTGCCAGACTGGACTGCTCGGCGAGATGATCTAAATGATGCCCCTCTGGCGGCAGAAGACTGGAGTGAGAGCTTTGACTATTGAAAGCGACGCCGCCGCGGCAATGTGGCTGGAGAGCGTACGGATCAAGGGATTCAGATCATGCGAGGACACGGAAGTAGCGCTTAGCCCTGATCTGACTCTTCTGGTCGGAGAGAACAATGCGGGCAAATCCAACATCATTGATGCCCTTCGCCTAGCAACGACTCCATTGAGTGGACGACGGACGAGGTATTTCGAGATTGATGACCCGTCGATCGGGGCCGACACTAACCCAGATATTGAGCTTGTTTTCGCGGACGGAGACAGCTTCCAGCAGGCATTATTCATCGGTGCGTTGGATCTCAACGCTAAGAAAATTCACCACCATGTCCGCTATTTTCCGCCAACTGATCAGTACCCGCGCGGTCGAACCGAGCGCTTGGCAGGGCCAGTTGCCTCTCCGGATCCAGAAGCTGAGGTGCGGTCGAAGATCAACCACGTTTACCTGGAGCCGCTACGCGATGCGAAGCGGGAGCTGGACTCCGCCAACGGTCGCCGTTTGGGGACGATCTTGCGCTACCTGCTCGACACGGAGGATAGGGAAGCTTTCCTGAACGAGGCTCATGCCGCTACTGAGAAGCTATCCGAAAGTAGTGCGGTCCAGGGAGTTAGCGACAAGATTCAGGGGCATCTATCCTCGCTAACCGATGCGGTGCGTGGACAACAGGTGGCGCTTGGTTTTGAACAGCCCTCGCTCGAGCATCTTGCGCGAGGTCTCCGCCTGAAGATGGCAGAGCATGGGATAGATGCAACTGACCTTGCATCATCCGGATTGGGGTACGCTAATCTCCTGTTTATGTCGACAGTCTTGCTTGAGCTACAGGAGGCTAACCAGTCCGAGCTCACTCTGCTATTGGTCGAAGAGCCAGAAGCGCACTTGCATCCGCAACTCCAAGGTGTCTTGCTCGACTTCCTCCTCGAGCAAGCTGAGAATTCTGTCTCCCAGCCAGAAGAGGGGCAGCCCGCTGGTCGGATCCAGGTTATCGCGACGACACATTCTCCGAACCTGGCCAGCTCGGTTGGACTAGAAAGAACCGTAGTCATCCGATCGACCAAGCGCGAGGGCCGTAGTAATACGGCAGCGCTAGCTCTTAAACAGGTCGAGTTCGACGATGAGAACGACCGAAGGAAAATCGACCAGTACTTGGATGTAACTCGATCTGATCTGCTGTTTACTCAGCGGGTCATCCTGGTCGAGGGAATCTCTGAGGCAGTTCTATTACCAGCACTTGCACGGCACTGTGTGTTCGACCGAAGCGATCCCGATCAGGCGAAACAACTCCGTCGTTTCAATGCCACACCTATCGTCAACCTCGGTTCTGTGGATTTCCGTCCGTACCTCACGCTGCTTCTGTATGACTTTGGTGGGGGTTTGCGGCTCGCTGACAAGGTGATCGCACTTACGGACGAAGACCCACCACTCGAAGATCTGGAAGCCAAGAGCATCAATAGATCTGAAGACCTCGAGGATATCGCTCTCAACTTACGAGCTGACAATGTGTTGAGTGTGGAGACATCAAAGTACACACTAGAGGCAAGCTTGCTGACCAGCTCGGATGCCAACAACAACATCCTTAAGGGGGCGTTCTTGAAGCAGCATCCCCGCTCTGTTAAGAAGTGGGAGGCTATCGAGAATGCACCTGCGCCGGCGCGGGAGATGTACCGGAGACTCCAGGTCAAAAAGGATGCGGAGAATCTGTGTATCAGCAAGGGTCAGTTTGCTCACGACGTCGCAATTGCTATATCCGAGCCAGATGTGACCTTTGCGTGCCCGGATCAACTTCGAGCAGCGATTGAGGCAGCAGCCGAGGACTAGAGGTGAGAAATGACTTTTGAATTCACACCGGCCCAGCGGGCGCTCATCGAGTCGGAGTCTGGCGGCTTCTTTGAGGCCTGCCCGGGCGCTGGGAAGACACAGACCATCGTCGAGCGGTTTGCAACACGTGCGGATACAGAGAACTCGCGGCGCGGCGTCGCCTTGATTACCTTTACCAACGCCGCTGCGGAAGAAGCCCAGAGGAGGTGCTCGCACAAACCAGAACTACTCCAAGCACCGAACTTCGTCGGAACGATTGACAGCTTTATCAATAGGTTTTTCGCGGCACCATTCTATAAGGCAAGGTTCTGCAAGACTCCTACATTCTGGGATTCCTGGAGCAGTCTTGATTCAGCAGTCGTGACGATAAAGGGACAGGCGCCAGCACCGCTGGATGACTTCATTTGTCATAATGACCGGGCGACCCTGCTGGACAAATACAGGTGGAAGTATAAACATTACCCCATCCGGGCATTGGAGTCTGCCGCGCATGCTAAATGGAAAGAACTGACCAAGGCGGGACATCTCGACGCTGACACTTCGAGACTTCTGGCGAGAATTGAGATTGAAGAGAACAGGTACGGAATCGTCGAGCTGTTGGCTACTCGATTCGAGGAGGTTATCGTCGATGAAGTCCAGGACTGTAATACTGTTGACCTTCTCGTCCTACGGACACTTCAGGAATCCGGCATCCGTTTGATCACGGTTGGGGACATTGACCAATCTATCTACGAGTTTCGAGGCACGTCGGTTGCTGAAGTACGCAATTTTGTCGATTCGAGAGACCGCCAGCCGCGAATTAACACGAACTTCCGCAGTTCGCCCGCTATCTGCAAGATCGTGGACAGTCTGCGCGAGGGCACGAGTACAGACACTGCTGGGGGTAGAGCATCCAGCTGTGAGATCCCAGTACATCTTGTCGGCTATAGAGAGACTTCGGATATTGGTCCCTCAGTCAAGGCAGTAATGGACCAGTACCAGGAACTATCTCAGCCGGTATTTCTAGCTCACAAAGGAGATAACGCAGCCCTTGCAGCAGGAGGCCGAGCAAAGAAAAAGACGTCTGCCAACAAGGTTGCAGTTCTTGCAGGGTCTTGTAACGAACTCCTTTACCCCTCCTCGACGACGGCGCAGCGGACCCGAGCACTTATTGATATCGGTCTGTCGCTGCAGAGGTTGCACCCAGATAAAGGCCTAGCTAAGGCTAGTGAAGAGAGGTATCTCGAGAGTCTTGGGCTGACTAAGAGTGCATACCGCGAGTTATGCCTGAGGTTTGCAGTGGCAGCAGGAGATCCAACGGGGCTGTCTCGCGGCGACTTCAGAGAGAAAGTTGTCCAAGTAGCGGACAAGTTTGGAGTCGCTCTCGACCGCGACCGCACCAAGACACCTTTAGCCAATGTCTGGATCTGGGACGGGGTACCGACAGCCGAGAACCAGTATGAGCATTCAACAATTCACGGTTTTAAAGGATTGGAGACAGACTCGGTCGTACTGATAATTCCAGGAGATAATTGGACCGGGGACACGATCCGTGACTGGAGTGAAGACCAAAGTTCAGAGGCAAGAAGAGTCCTCTATGTCGGCGCGTCCAGGGCCGAGCGGCTACTTATACTGGCTGTACACAGTAGATACATAGATGCCGTGAAGGCAATATTAGAAAGAGACGCAGTCCCCCTTGCGCTATCTAGATAGAGGACCGGTCGTCTACGAAAGAAGGTCTACTCTGCTGCCTGAGCTCCAGGAGTCACGCCATAGCAGCCTTTAATCCGACCCACTGCACGCCAGAAGCCGCCATGGGCTGGATTTTACTATAGATTGATTGAGAAACAATAGTATAAAAAGTAAACCTGACGAGTTAGGGGCTTTAAATGTCCAGAGCAGACCATGACCCCGCCGGAGCAGCGGCAGATTTGCAATCTATTGAAGAAGAGGTAGCTAAATATGAGCATGCGAGAGATGAAGCGGAGGCGCTTCACACAGAGTGGCAAGCACGATGAGCTTGCCACTCTTTTTCGTATGATCGGCGACCATGCACTTCTACATTGTTCATGGATACCAAGCCAGCCCTGACAGTCACTGGTTCCCGTGGCTAGAACGCCTGTTGACCTTCGATGGCCACACCGTTCACACCATCGCGCTGCCGGAACCGAACGCACCGAAGCTCGATGAGTGGGTAGAAGCGATACGCAACGATGTTCAGCGTCCAGGCGCTAATACCTGCATCATCACGCATAGCCTGGGCGGCACCGCGCTGCTGCACTATCTCACGTCATTGGAGGGCGTGTGGGAGCTTCATGGGCTTTTCATTGTCTCTGGGTTTGTGGAGAAGCTGCGTGTCATCCCAGAGCTTGATGAGTTCATTGGCCAGGCCCACGTCGACGTGCCTGCTATCAAACACCACATCGTTCACACAGAGGTCCTCGTGTCCACTAACGATGTCCTAGTTGACCCCGTCCTTACGCTGCAGCTTGCCGACGCCCTCTCGGCCATGCTCATCACCATCCACGACGCGGGACATTTCCTTGAAGATGACGGCTATACCGAGTTTCCACAGCTGGGGGATCGCATCACGCAGTGGTTGCACAGTCTATAGTCCCTCAGTCATCGCTTTGAGCGCCTCCACGTGCTGCACGTAAGCCCGTGTGCCCGCCTCGGTGAGCGCGACCCACACGGCATCCTTCGCGCGGGTAGAACCGTACTCTCGGGTGCGGCTAATGTGGCCGTGATCCTCGAGGTACTTTAGCTGTTTGGACAGCGTATCGGCGGGGAGCTCGGTGAACTCGGCGAGCTTGCTGTACCTCATTTGCCGGCCTGCGGTGGCGCCGGCGGAGTAGAGCGCAGCGCAGATTCTGAGGCGGTTAATCGGGTGGATAACTGGGTCCAGCTCAGGGGATTGGTTGGGTGCTTTACTAGGCATTAGCGCCCTTTATGGCCGCGTTGCGGTTCTCGTAGAGCATCCAAGCCGTTGCTGCCGAAACAATGACCCCGCTGGTGATCATCCATGGCCATGTATCAGGCGTCGGCGTGGTGGAGAAAATCATTGCGCCGGGGAGCAGTACGCGTGACCACGTGGCGCGATCGTTCCTCGGTCCCGTGTTGGGGTCGAGCCGCACGAAGGGGTTCGCGATTTTGTCCTTGAGGAGGAAGCCGAGAATGAACGTCGGTATGAGGAGTGCGAGTGTGTACGACCAGGACAGCTTGGTTAGCGCAAGACTGCTGCCGATACCGAGTGCTACAAGTGTTACCGCCCACCAGCTCTGCGTCCAGGCGGTGCGCTGTTGAACTTCGTCAATAACTTTGAGTTCGTCGTTCATAACCTGACTCCCTTGTTTGCATCTAGTGCAAGTCTAACGGTTGCAATAGCGGCAAGTAAAGGGGTGGGGTGCGCGCACGATCTGAGTGGTCTGGTTCTACCCCATACCGGCTTGCATCTTCGGCGAGGTAGCCGGGACGGCCGCAGGAGTACCAGGGGGTGAACCAGTGCTCAATTGGTCTAAGTCCTACCGGTATGCCTTTTCTGGTCATACACTGCAGGTACAACGCATTCCCGACAGAAAGGAGAGCGGATGGCGGAAGCTGAAAATCATCACTATCGCCGACGCGACTCTAGCAGATAGTACTAGGCGGCATCGCCATAATCCACAACTTCTTAAAGCCAACACTCGAGCGAAGTAGGAGCCTTGCACCACATGCTGTTAGCGCACGTGTCCTCCCGAACCTCTAGCGATGACTAACAAGTGCTCCGGCCCCAGCAGCCCACGGCACGCCAGCGGAATAACCACTGATTCGATCCGCGCCCAGGCCTTGAGAGCCAATGTTTCCATCGCAGCCGAAAGCGGCAACGAGGTTCGGGATTTTATCTGTGTAAAAGGTGCTTCTACGTGCCGATTTGTGTAACCTTTTGGGGATCCTATAGTGTTTAGCAAGTCCGCAACGGACAGCTAAGCGAGCCCCGTTCGTCTAGCGGCCTAGGACGCCGGCCTCTCACGCCGGTAACACGGGTTCAAATCCCGTACGGGGTACAACGAAAAGCGCTAAGCCATGCACGTGGCTTAGCGCTTTGCTTCTTTAGCGTGGGTGCTACACGATCATGATTTCCGCGTTGTTACCGCCGGTGCAGCGGATGATCTCGCGGTCGTCGGTCCTGCATGCGAGGTCGTAGGACTGGTGGGTAACCGGACTGGTGACCGAGATTTGTGGTGGGACGTAACCGCGTAGATCTTCCAAAGAGCTTATGGTGAGCCCCATGAGGTGGCCGGCAGTCGAGCGGGCAAAATCACAGCTGGTATTCGGCCCTGCGAGGATGTAGGTGATGTTGTAGCCATCACCTGTCTGGCATACCGTGGCAGGGGTGCCGAAGACATCGACCTTCGCGCCGTTAATCTGCTTCTCTGGCAGCTGCTCGTGGATGTGGTTGATCGAACCAATGCGCGCGGATTCAATTGTTTTCCGGCTTCCAGGTGGCATGACGTACTGTCCGGGCTCTACTCCCTGAAGGTGGGGAGGCGTCGTTTGTGGTGCCTGCCGTTGTGCAGCTTGCTGCTGTGCGCCTTGCTGCTGTGCGCCTGCTTGTCCTTCTGGAGCGGAGCCACCGGGAACGGTGGGCTCGGGGCCTGCAGGCACCTCGGCGTGGGAGTCGTCTTTAAGCGGCTGGAAAGCCGGATAGGTGTTTTTGAATGATGGCTCTGTTGCCTCAGAGGTGGCCGGGGCCGTGTCTGGGGCGGCGGTCTCGGTGGTGGTGGAGGAGCAACCAGCCGCGAGTAGACCCGCGGCGGCTACGGCGGTCAATGCCGTGAGGAATCGGCGTGCGGAGGAAGGGGTCTGCGGGGAAGTCATGACCCCACACTAACGCCCGCCTAGCCATATGGTGTGGGAAAACGGGGAAAGCTGCCCAACCCTCAGTGCAGAACACCGAGTAGGCGGGCAGCAAAAGTCTGTGCTAGCGAGTCTGTGCTAGCACGAGGAGCCTTAGTGGCAGTCCCAGTGACCGTCGTGGGCTGCGTGGCGGTGGCCATCGTGCAAGTAGTCCACGTGATCGCCGTGCGGGATGGCGACGTGACCGCAGCCCTCGCCGTGCTCGTGATCGTGGTCCTCGTGAATGTGGTGCTCGGACGTCTCGCACTCGTCCCAGTGGCCCTCGTGCTCACGGTGGATGTGACCGTCGTGCAGGTAGTCAGTGTGATCGTCGTGCGGGAAGGCAACGTGGCCGCAGCCCTCGCCGTGGGTGTGCGTGTGCTCGTCGTGGATGGTGTGGGTCATGATTCCTCCTCAAAGAATCGGGGATTTTCACTCCATTTTCAGTAGTTGATAGTTACAGTAAAGCGAATTTTCACTATGTTTTCAATAGTGGGGGTGGGTGGGGGTGCCCCACCCTGATGGCTGTGCACGAAGTGAAAGGTGATTCATATGTGAAAAGCGCTAGAGTAGGGAAATGATGAAAAAGTCTCTTCAGCACCGTTCTTCGCGCCTTCTGTCTGGCCTGGCTTCTGTCGTGGGCGCGTGCTCGCTGGCCATTGGGTTTGCTGCCCCCGCAATGGCTGGCGAGGGCGTGCCGGTTACCCAAGGCCAAAAGATTGTCGCCTCCGATGGTTCTCTGTGCAGCATCGGCTATGTTGAGGCCACTCGGGCATGGACCTCGGCGCACTGCGGTCTCAATGGCGAGCAGATGTATAACGACGCAGGTCAGCACGTAGGTACACTGCGCTGGTTCAAGCCCTCGGGTGCGGCGGGGCATGACCTGGCTTATATCCAGTTTGCCGGTGGGACCTACTCTGCGGGAAACCCGCTCACCGGAGATGGAATGGCACCCGTGCCTGGTGAGGGATCAACGGTGTGCTTCGACGGGCAGGCTACCGAGCGCCAGTGTGGCACCGCGGTGCGTGGCCCGGGGCTCTTCCCAGGAATGAACTACGTTGTGGACGTGGCGTTGGCGCCAGGGGACAGCGGTGGAGCAGTCTCCGTGCCGGGGCAGCCGGGTGTGGTGGGCATCTACCAGGGGATCACTCAGGCTAGCCGCGATGGGCAAACCATAACCTTCTCTAATTATGCTCGCATGCCGCGAGCAGACGAGCTGGCGCACTTGCCGCACCAAGGCTGGGTATCGCGTCGCCCCAACCGGGAGCCGGGAAACCCAGTGCGCCTGGTGCAGGAGAGGGGAGAGGCGCTGTCTTCGACGAGTAGCACGGGTCCGGAAGGGTTGCGCGGCCTAGCCATGTACTTCGGGCTGAGCATTTAAACAGCTGGCATCGAGACAGGTGGGAATTAGTGGGAGAGTTTTAGCGTCCCGCTTTCCCCGGAGCGTCGTGGGATAGCGCGGCGGTGAGGCGGGAGGAGGCGTCGACAAGCACGTCAGCGAACTTCTCCGCTGGGGAGGGGCGGAATCGTTCGGCGGAGCCGGAGACAGAGAGTACGGCGATAAAGTTGCCGGCGGCGTCGAAGACGGGGGCGGAAACGGAAGCGAGATTCGACTCGCGCTCCTCGATGGATTCGGAGTAGCCGTTGGTGCGCGCGAGCTCGACATCGTGCTCGCTAAAGAGGGCATTGGGAACGTGTACATCCGCAAAAGCTGCGAAGATGCGGGCGGCTGAGCCGGACGTAAGGGGTAGCTGGCGGCCGACGGGTACGACGTTGTGCAGGCCAATCTCCGGCTCGCGTGTAGCAATGCACGTGCGGGTTGTTCCAGATAGCTCATAGAGCTGTACGGACTCACCGGTGGCCTCAAGGAGCTCTTCCATGATGGGCCCGGCGGTTTCAATGATGCGATCGCGGTTGCCGGGAAGGGCGGGGCCCGCACCCCACTTTCCGTCGGGTGTGCGGGTGAGGATCCGGTGTGCCTCGAGTGCTGTGGCGAGACGATGTGCGGTTGCTCGTGGCAGGCCGGTGGTCTCACAAAGCTCGTTAAGCGTGGAGGGGCGGTTGGTCGCGGCCATCATGATGGCAACTGCGCGATCCAATACCTTTATTCCTGATACTGCGCTATACTCTCCCATATAATGAAATCTACGTCCCATTAATTGAGATTTCAAGTGGAGAGAAACATGACTGAGAAACTGACACTCGCAGAGAAGGTATGGCGCGACCATGTCGTGCGCAAGGGGGAGAACGGCGAGCCTGATCTCCTCTACATTGACTTCCAGCTCTTGCATGAAGTTACCAGCCCGCAGGCCTTCGACGGGCTGCGCCTGGCTGGACGGACAATGCGGCACCCTGAGTTGCACTTAGCCACGGAGGATCACAACGTTCCCACCGTGGGTATAAAGACCGGAAATCTCCTGGAGATTAAGGACGAAGTTTCCCGTACACAGGTGTCTACCCTTCGCAAGAACTGCGAGGAGTTCGGCGTACGCCTGCATTCGATGGGTGATGCCCAGCAGGGCATTGTCCACACCGTTGGTCCGCAGTTGGGTATCACCCAGCCCGGCATGACCATTGTGTGTGGTGACTCGCACACCTCGACGCACGGCGCCTTCGGCTCCATTGCCATGGGCATCGGTACCTCCGAGGTTGAGCACGTTATGGCCACCCAGACGCTTTCGCTCAAGCCTTTCAAGACGATGGCTATCGAGGTTAGCGGTGAGCTGGCGGAAGGTGTTTCCGCCAAGGACTTGATCTTGGCTATCATCGCCAAGATTGGCACTGGCGGCGGCCAGGGCCACATTATCGAGTACCGCGGCGAGGCCATTCGCAAGATGTCGATGGAAGCGCGCATGACGATCTGCAACATGTCCATCGAGGCTGGTGCCCGCGCTGGCATGGTTGCTCCGGACGAAACAACCTTTGAGTACGTCAAGGGCCGCGAGTTCGCCCCGCAGGGCGAGGACTGGGATGCCGCGGTTGAATACTGGAAGACGCTGCCGACCGACGAAGGCGCCGAGTTCGATACCGTCGTCGAGATCGATGGCTCCGCCCTCACCCCGTTTGTCACCTGGGGCACCAACCCGGGCCAGGGTCTGCCGTTGAGCGCTGCGGTGCCCGACCCGGAGGAGTGTGGTGACGATGGCGAGAAGGCCGCAGTCGAGAAGGCCCTGGCGTACATGGACCTCACACCGGGCACGCCGCTGCGCGATATCCAGATCGACACTGTCTTCCTGGGATCGTGCACGAACGCTCGCATCGAGGACCTGCGCGCCGCCGCCGAGGTAGTCAAGGGGCGTAGCATCGCTTCCGATACCCGCATGATGGTGGTCCCGTCATCGGCCGTGGTCAAGGCGCAGGCTGAGGAGGAAGGCTTGGACAAGATCTTCACCGATTTCGGCGCTGAATGGCGTACCGCGGGTTGCTCGATGTGCCTGGGTATGAACCCGGACCAGCTGAAGCCGGGGGAGAGGTCGGCGTCGACAAGCAACCGCAACTTTGAGGGCCGCCAAGGCCCCGGTGGCCGTACCCACTTGGTGTCCCCGGCCGTTGCCGCGGCGACAGCAGTCCTGGGCCACCTGGCCGCACCAGCAGATATCGACGATGCCGCCGTAGCCGGCGCCTAAGGAAAGGGAGAAGACAATGGAGAAGTTCGTAACTCATACTGGCGTCGGCGTTCCACTGAGAGTTTCCAATGTGGATACCGACCAGATCATTCCTGCGCGCTATCTGAAGTCCGTCAAGCGCACTGGCTTTGCCGAAGGCCTGTTTTCTAACTGGCGCAGCGACGAGAACTTCATTCTCAACCAGGAACCGTTCAAGGAAGGCTCTGTGCTTTTCGCGGGTCCGGACTTTGGTACCGGTTCCTCTCGTGAGCACGCGGTGTGGGCGCTTGCTGAGTATGGATTCAAGGCGGTGTTTTCCTCCCGTTTCGCCGATATCTTCCGCGGCAACTCTGGCAAGGCCGGGCTGCTGACGGGGCTCATGGAGCAAGAAGACATCGAGCTCATCTGGAAGCAGTTGGAGTCCGGTGAAACCGAAACCACCGTGGATTTGGAAGCGCGCACGGTTACCGTCGGCGGCAACAGCTACACCTTTGAGATCGATGACTACACCCGTTGGCGCCTCATGGAGGGCCTCGACGACATTGGGCTGACCCTGCGCAATGAAGACGATATCGAGGCCTTTGAGGACAAGCGCCCGGGATTCAAGCCCCGCGTCGTGGCGTCTTAGCGTGGGCAATGGGGGTGTGGGAGTGTTCCCCGCCTCCTGTGGCACCGGCCACATATCGGCGTTAACATCCTCGGCATGAGCAATCCTTATCAAAGCTTTAGCGGGGACAGCGGCAATCAGTTCGGCGGTGCAGGCGGGCATAGTGGCTATGACTATCACGACGCCGCAGGTTATGGCTATCAGCAACCAGGCAGCTACGGCTACCAGCAGCCGGGAAGCTTTGGGTACCACCAGCCCGGCGCCGCGCCTGGCAATCCACAAGGCGGGGCTCCCGCCCAGCCCATCGACGCCATGGATATTGTGGGCCAAACCTTCAAGGGCTACCTGAAGCAGCCTGTGCCAGGGATGCTGGCCATGCTGGTGCATCTCATTATCTCTTTTGCTCTTCTTCTTGTGCCGGGAACCGTTTTAGGCGGCATCTCCGCAGCGATGGAAGAAAGCGGCAGGGACATTGAACCCCTGGTTCCTACCGTGGGGATACCTCTTATCGTGGTCATGGCGCTAGCCGCCTACGCTTATCTCTGCTGGATGATGGCGAACCTCTTCAATGGTTCCCGGAAGATCGCTGATGGGGAGAAGGTCACCTTCCGCGACTACTTTAGGTTTGCGCAGCTGAGTGGTTGCGCCGGTGTCTATGCTTGCTTCTTTATTTTGGTAACGCTCGGATCTATTGCAGGCGGCTTCCCCGGTCTGATTCTCTTTGCGCTCCTGTGGCCAGCGCCCGTGATCAAGGCGGATAACCCCGATAAGCCTCTCATGGACTGCTTCCGAGAGGCCCTCGACCTAATCATGGAGAATCTAGGGCAGTCGCTGCTCTTTATTCTGGTCTGTTCCCTCGTCACGAGCTTTGTCGTATTTATCCCCATCGTCGGCTTCCTTGCCGCCTACCCGATCTGGGCTTTGGGGATGGTCCTGTTCACCCGCGCTATGCAGCGCTGCCCTGCTGTGCGGTGGGAATAGAACAGCAGGGCGGTGAAAGATACCTAGTGAAGTGGCGATGTAGTGCTTATCGCACCGGCAGCGGGCTAGCTAGATAGTCTGCGCCCGTAAGCTCACCGTCGTTGAAGGAAAGAACCCACACCGAAGCTTTCTTGAACTTGAGTTCTTCGATTGGTTCTTGAATGAACTTCGGTGCGTAGGATTCGATGATGCCGGGAATGGTCAGCCCTTGGCTCACGATGACCGGAACGCCGCCGCCGTCAACCACGCGCTGGAAGGCAGCACGTGCGTCCTCTGGTGATTCGACGAAAACATCATCGCCGAAAGCCTTGTTAACGGCGATGTCCATGCCGAGTTCATCGGCCAGCGGGGCAGCGGTGTGCTGGCAACGCTGCGGCGGGGCGCTGTAAATGGCGGTCGGATGGAAAAGCGTGAGCATCGGCACGAGCATCTCCGCCTGGCGGCGCCCCTTCTTATCCAGTGGGCGCAGGTCATCATCACCCTCCCAGGTGCGGCGCTGGTGCGCGCGGGCATGGCGCACGTAGAGAACGCGGGTCGTTGGTGCGAGGCGCAGGCGCTTCTTTGCCTTGGCCAAGACCTGTGCATCAACGTCATAAGAGAGCAGTGCGCAGGCATCATCGATCTTCATCCAGCGCAGCTCGTCGGTTTCCTGATTCGGGGTGTATTCGCCATCGAGCACCCGCGCCAGCCAGTAGTAGACCACCTTGGTGCGGCCTTGTACTGGGTAAGCTACCTTGCCGATGAGTTTGCCCAAGCGCACGGTATAACCGGTTTCCTCGAGGATCTCGCGCGCGGCGGTAACAGGAAGGGATTCGCCCGGATCCACCTTGCCCTTGGGCAGTGACCAATCGTCATAGTGCGGGCGATGAATGAGGGCGACTTCCGGATCGTGCGGGTCACCGCGCCAGAGAACCGCACCGGCGGCCAGGGTCGTGCGCTTAAACTCATCGGCCGGATCGACGGACACTTCTTGGTGTCGGCCAGAAATAAAGACCTCGGATTTGATGTCTTTGTCCGTCTCGTGCATGTTCTTTGCCTTGGGCATGCTGCTCCTTTTGCGCCAGTAGCTTCTAACCTTTTTCCATTTTCCTCCACTCACTGCCGCGATGCAGCCTTACGCGCCGAGCGTGCTTTAATGCCGAGCGTGCTTTAATGGGGAAAGCCGATATACCGGGAATCTACAGTGAGGTGGCACATAGTGAACGTAGCAGTATTGGGTGCGGGCTCGTGGGGAACTACGCTGGCAAAGGTTTTTGCCGATGCCGGCAATGACGTCCGCTTGTGGGCGCGCCGTGAAGAGCTAGCCCAGGCCATCAATGCACGCCACGAGAACCCGGATTATCTTCCAGATCTTCCGTTGCCCGCCTCCATCCGCGCTACCACCGATCCAGCTGATGCGCTGGAGGGTGCGGACATCGTCATTTTCGGCGTCCCCTCGCAGACCTTGCGGTCCAACCTGGAAAAATGGGCGCCGTTGCTGCCGGAGGATGCAACTTTAGTATCGATTTCCAAGGGCGTGGAGAAGTCGACGCTCAGCCTGATGAGCGAGGTGATTGCCGATGCCGCCGGTGTTTCCCCCGACCGCATTGCGGTGCTCTCCGGGCCCAACTTGGCCAAGGAGGTGGCCCAGGAGCAGCCGGCAGCTACGGTTATTGCGTGCCGCGACGCCGACCGTGCCAAGGCTGTCCAGCATGCCGCCGCAGCACCCTATTTCCGGCCCTATACCAACACCGATGTCATCGGCGCGGAAATTGGCGGTGCTTGCAAGAACGTGATTGCACTTGCCTGCGGCATGGCTGCGGGTAAGGGGCTGGGAAACAACACCATGGCCAGCATCATTACTCGAGGTCTCGCGGAGATTACTCGTCTCGGCGTGAAGCTGGGAGCGGACCCGTTCACCTTCTCTGGTCTGGCTGGTATGGGTGACCTCGTGGCAACCTGTAGCTCGACGTTGTCCCGCAACCGCACCTTTGGCTACCGCCTCGGCCAGGGCGGCACCCTGGAGGAAGCCACAGCCGCCACCAATGGCCAGGTAGCGGAAGGCGTTATTTCCTCCGATTCCATCTTTAGGCTGGCGCAGCGTGCGGGCGTAGAGATGCCGATTACCCAAGCGGTCTATGGTGTGTGCCACCGCGGGGTGACTGTCGACGACATGATCGTGGCTCTGATGGGTCGCACCAAGAAAGCTGAGTAAAGCCGAGTAAAGTTGCTCGGTATGACTGAAGCGAAACCTGTGCGCGTTGCCGTTGTGTACGGCGGGCGCAGCTCCGAGCATTCAGTGTCGTGCATCTCCGCCGGCGCAATCATGGAGCACCTTGACCCAGACAAGTACGAGGTTGTGCCGATCGGCATCACGCGAGAGGGCACCTGGACTCAGGGCAGTCGGGAGGGCCTCGGCATCGTCGATGGGCGCCTGCCCGAGGTAGAGCTGCACGATGAGCTGGCGCTTTCCCTCAACCCCGCCACGCGCGGACGCATCCACAACGTCACTCGCCACGAGCACTACACCGAAGTGGATGTCATTGTGCCAGTTCTCCATGGCCCCTACGGTGAAGATGGGACGGTCCAGGGGCTTTTCGAGCTCTCCGGCATCCCTTACGTGGGAGCGGGCGTGCTGGCCTCGGCCGTGGGAATGGACAAGGAATTCACCAAGAAGCTTCTAGTCGCGGAAGGTCTGCCTGTGGCACCCCAAGAGGTGCTCACTGGGGAAGCCACGCTGAGCGACGCCCAAAAGGAGCGCCTCGGCCTGCCCGTCTTTGTGAAACCGGCGCGTGGTGGCTCCTCCATCGGTGTGTCCAAGGTTTCTGCGTGGGAGGATCTCGCGGACGCGCTGGCTCTGGCCTACGAGTCCGATGACAAAGTCCTCGTCGAGCCGGAAATTCGCGGTGCAGAGGTGGAAGTGGGCGTCCTTGAGCACCCAGACGGTAGCCTCCGGGCCTCCGTTCCAGCCAAACTTTTGGGCACTACGGAGTCCGAAGAAGGCTTTTATGACTTCGATGCCAAGTACATCGACGAGGGCGTTTCGGCGGAAATCCCTGCGCCGTTGAGCGAAGAATTAACCGCTGAGCTTCGCCAGCGCGCTATCGAGGCTTTCCGTGCTCTGGGCGCTGCCGGCCTGTCCCGCGTGGATTTCTTCGTCAGCGAGGATTCCTACTGCATTAACGAGGTGAACACATTCCCCGGCTTCACACCCATCTCGATGTACCCCCAGGTATTCGCCGCCGTGGGTGTGGGCTATGCCGAGCTACTGGATACCCTCATCCAAACCGCGCTCGCGCGTTCCTAGTCTTTAGCCCGCCTAGTCCCTAAGCTGAGTGCGAAGGACCGGCGGTGGTCGCGCAAGCTGCGGTCCCTATTGGGAAGGGGTGGCGGCCACGAGGGCGTCGCTCAGCCGCACCAGCGCGGAATTGGCTGCCTCCTGCGGAGCAGACAGTGCGAGATCCTCCGCCCGGCCGAGCGCGAACCACGTGCCGGCCGTGGTGCCTTCAGCCAGGGTGGTGTCCTCGAACCAGGGCACGTCATTGACCTGCTGCAGCTGGACACCTGCGCGGTAGTTCTCCGGTGCAGCCACACCACAGCGCACGACGATCTCTTCCTGGCCCGGCGCACTGTAGACCCAGGTGTTCTTGTCACCGACATCCTCGCGGCGCGAGTAGCCCTCCGCGAGGGCCTCCGGCAGGGCCTTTTCCAGCCGGCTGCACATGGAAGCCGGGCCCGCCTTCAGCTGCGATAGAGGGGCGACATTGGGCTGTTGCTGTTTCTGTTCCAAGTGGCCAAGGGCATCACCAAGGCCCTCCGGGGCGTCGTCCTGCGCGTTGTCGGAGGTGGTGGTGACCGCGACGGCGGGAACACGCTTGGTGCTGTACCACGTCGTAAGATTAGAGCCTGGAGTGGCGTCGACGACCTGCAGCCAGGATTCGCCGTCGGCCTCGACGGTTTGGGAATACTCAGTAAATTGCTGCGGCAAGTCAACACCGCAGCGCAGCGTTATCTTGTCCTCCGAACTCTTCGCCCACGCGGCGGCGCCCGCGGGAGCCGGATCGACAAGATCGACGCGTGGGTACCCCAGTAGTTTGTCCGGCAGCGCATCGACTACGGCGGCACACTCGGGGGAATCCGCGGCCTCAGATGGGGTGGGAGGCAGCGCCACCGGTTGCTGGGCAGCGGTGGTGAAGACGTATTTTGCCCCAAAAATCACCGCGAAGACCATCGCGATGGCGATCCCGAGTGAGACGTAGATTGCGGTGCGGTTAAATTGGGTATCCATAGGGGCTTATCCTATCGCTGATAGTCCAGGAAGAACGAACGTGGACGGTGCGCACGCGTATAGTGCGTGGCCCGCGCAACACAAAGGAGTCCGTGACGGTGGGTTTATCGCATACCCTCGACCAAGCCGGTGAGCGGCAAGTCATCCATGAGATTGTCACCGCCGCCCCGAGCGCGCTCAACGGTGACGATGCCGCGGTGCTGTACCCGGCAGCGCCCAATTCCCGCACGGTGGCAGCGACAGACATGATGGTGGAAGGCAGGCATTTCCGCCGGGATTGGTCGACTGCCGCAGAAATTGGGCAGAAGGCCATCGTGCGCAATTTCGCCGATATCGAGGCGATGGGTGCCCGGCCCACCGCAGCACTGCTGGCTATTGCCGCGCCAGGGGAAACCCCGGTGGATTTTGTGCGGGGGATTGCGCAGGGCATCGCTGAGCGCTGCGCGGTCTATAACGCAGAGCTGGTCGGCGGCGACCTTACCCGCAGCGACAGCTTGGTCATCAATGTCACGGCGATGGGTTCCTTGGGAGGAAGTGGGGCGCCGCTGACCCTGGATGGAGCACGCGCGGGCCAAAAGCTGGTGGCGCACGGCAAGATTGGGTACTCCGGAGCGGGCCTTGCTCTGCTTCAGCGCTTTGGCCGCGCGCTGCCCCCGGAACTAGAGGAGCTGTGGCCGCTGATCGACGCCCACTGTGCACCCACCCTGAGCCCTGGGCGTGGCGTTATCGCTCGGGCAACGGGTTCGACCGCGATGACAGATAATTCGGATGGCTTAGTGCGTGATGTGGGGCATTTGGCACAACGCTCCGGGGTGCGCATCGACCTCGACCGCGCAGCCATTGCCCCGGATCCGCTCCTAGCTGCTGCCGGCGCGGTGCTTGATATCGATCCGTGGGAATGGGTCCTAACGGGAGGGGAGGATCACACGCTGTTGGCCACCACGTACAAGGCCGCTCCCTCTGGGTTCCGGGAAGTAGGCCGGGTGATGCGCGGCAGGGGTGTCACCATCAGTGGAGAAGAGCCTCGCTATCGCGAGGGCTGGGAGGGATTTGCGTGAGCCACATCGATACCTCTCGCATTCACTATTCGTGGATGCCCCACATCCGGCAAGCGCTGGAGGAGAATCTGCCGCGCCTTGAGCAGCAGATCGGCCAAGACTTCCTGCCCCCGGCCGAGGACGTATTCGCTGCCTTGTCGCTGCCCCTCGATGACGTACGTGTCCTCATCGTGGGCCAGGATCCCTATCCCACCCCGGGCCATGCCATGGGCTTGTCCTTTTCTACGCGCCCCGGGGTGCCGGCTCCCCGCTCGTTGCAGAATATTTACGCCGAGCTTCACGACGACCTCGGGATCACCGGCCGCGCGGATGGGGACCTGCGGGCGTGGTTTGACCAGGGCGTGCTGCTGCTTAACCGAGTGCTTACCGTGGCCCCGGGCCAGGCCGGTTCACACCGCAGGCTTGGGTGGGAAGCGATTACGGAGGCCGCCATCAGAGCACTGGCGGGGCGCGATATCGTGGCCATTCTATGGGGCCGCGATGCCCAAGCCTGCCAGGCCTTCCTGCCCGGTACAGAGTGCATTACCTCCCCGCATCCTTCACCCCTGTCAGCACGACGCGGCTTCTTCGGATCGCGTCCATTTTCCCGGGCGAATGCGGCCTTAGAGGCCCGTGGCGTCTCGGCAGTGGACTGGCGCTTGTAGACTAACCAACATGTCTTATCCCGCCGAGTTGGATGCCCGTGGCCTGCACGAGTGGGCCGCGCGAACCGTTAAGGAGCTACAGTGCCGCCGCGCCGAGATTAACGCCCTCAACGTCTTCCCAGTGCCCGATTCTGACACGGGTTCCAACATGGCGCACACCATGGAATCTGCCCTGGCGGAGGCCGATAAAGGCGAGATGGACGTGGCTGAAGCCCTGGCCATCGGTTCGGTACGCGGAGCGCGCGGCAACTCCGGGATGGTGCTGTCCCAGGTATTGCGCGGGGTGGCTGACGCCACGACGGATTCGCGGGTGGATGGTTCGGTCTTGGCGGATGCCCTCTCGCTGGCCGTCACGCTGGTCGACCGTGCTCTGGCCTCCCCAGTGGAAGGCACCATCATCACCGTGCTGCGTGCCTCGGCCGCCGCTGCTACTAAGGCCGCCGAGGAGTTCGGCGCGCAGCTGCACGGTATTGTGGTCGCGGCGGTCGACGCCGCCCGGCAAGCCTTAGCGGAGACTCCTTCCCAGCTGCCGGCGCTGCGCGAGGCCGGTGTTGTAGACGCCGGCGGAGCTGGCTTCGTCATCTTGTTGGAATGCTTGCTGGCCCAGCTCACCGGTGAAGACACTGCGCCTCAATCTGTGGCTATAGAGACTGAAAGGGCAGAGCCCAGGCAGAGCGAATCGCTGCCGTCTCACGGAGAGAACGGTGCCGCGCCACAGCCTGGGGCCGGCGCGGAGATTGAAGTCATCTTCTTCTTCGAGGGAGACCTTGCACAGATCGAGCAGGCCCTCAACCCGCTGGGCAATAGCCTCGTCATCGCGCGAGCCACGGAGGATTCTGCGAGCGTGCACATCCATAGCTCCCAAGCCGGTGCGGTCATCGAACAAGCCTATGGCCTCGGAAAAGTCAGTAATCTGCGCCTCGAGGTGCTTCCCTCCGCCGGAGATACAGCGGCCGGCGAAATGCAGGCCGCCGACCGTGCCGGGCGGCGAATCTTCGCCGCAGTGCCCGAAGGAGCCGCCCGCGAGCTTTTTGAAAAGGCCGGGGCGGATACCGTCAAGCCCGGCGACGGCCCTCGCGCCGCGAAGGCGGGTGATCTCTTCTTGCCCAACGGCTACGGCGGTGCGCCCGGCACAGCCACGCTTATCCCGACTGATTCCCTCGTCTCCGGGCTCGCCGCGCTGTCGGTCTACTCCCCGGGTTCCGCCCGCACCGCCGAGGCAGTGGCCGCCATGGCGGATGCCGCACGCTCGATGCGGGTGGTGCATCCGGATACAGAATGCCTCGACGGGATTGTGGCGTCGTGCCGCAGCCAATTGGCTTACGGCGGGGAGCAGATCACCGTGCTCACCGGACTAGAGATCGATGAGGACGAGCTGGCGCAGCTCTTGGGCGTCGACGTGGTGGTGCTGCGGGTTCCCGGGCTGCGTACCGAGATCGGGGTGGAGTAAGCCATGCTGGGGTGGCAGGATGACCGTGCGCTGACGGAGATTCTGGCAAAGAAGGATGCCTCAGCAATCAAGCGCGCCTTCGGGTACACCACGTGCGGGGAGCTGCTCAGCCACTATCCACGCGACTACATCCGCCACAACAAGGACGTCGGCCTCGGCGGTGCCGAGGACGGTGACCACGTCACCATCACCGGTGTCATTGAGGATGTCCGCGTCAAGCACACCTCCAAAGCCATGGTCTTTATCCTCTACATGGATAGTGGAGTCCAAGCCTCATTCTTTAACGCGCATTACGTGCAGCGCGTGCTGGGGCGCGGCATGCGCGTCATGCTGTCTGGCAAGCTGAAGTACTTTCGGGGATACCCCAGCCTGCAGCACCCTGACTTCCTCATCCTCGACCCCGGCCGTTATCAGGAATCCTTGCTGGATAGCACGACTGGGCAGGGGACAGGCTCGCTGAAGAAGCTCTCCCAATTCGGGTCGCTGGAGACCTTCCTGCAGCGCGAGTGGATTCCCGTGTACCCAGCCAGCGGGAAGGTGACGTCGTGGTACATCATGGGTGCTATCCACAAGGTGCTGGAAAATACGCCTTCGATTCCGGAGCCACTGGACTACCGCATGATGGTGACGCTGGACCAAGCCGTCCGCGAGATCCACGAACCGGGTGAGCACGGGCCCGAACGCGCCATCCAACGTTTGAAATACAATGAGGCGCTGTCGATTGGGCTGGTTATGGCCCTGCGCCAGCGCGATGTCAAGGCGCGTACGGCAACCCCGATGCCAGCGATTTTGGAGGGCTACCGCGACGAACTGCTCAGCGAGCTGCCCTTTGAACTGACTGCGGGCCAGCGCCGCGTCATCGCGGAGATCGACGCGGACCTGTGTGGCACCGCGCCCATGATGCGTCTTCTGCAGGGCGAGGTGGGCTCGGGCAAGACCCTGGTGGCCACGTGCGCCATGCTGCAGGCGGTCGACGCTGGCAAGCAGGCCGCGCTGCTCGCGCCGACGGAGGTGCTGGCGGCGCAGCATGGGGCGTCGATTAGCGCCAGCGTTCCCGAAGGAGTCACCGTCACCGTGTTGACCGGCTCGATGAAGACAGCGGAGAAGCGGCAGGCGTTGCTGGAGATTGTCTCCGGCGAGGCCGATATCGTCATCGGAACGCATGCCATCATCCAAGACACGGTGGAGTTCTTTGACTTGGGCCTCGTCATCGTGGATGAGCAGCACCGTTTCGGCGTGGAGCAGCGCGATAGCCTGCGCACCAAAACCCGGGAGGGCACGAGCCCCCACCTTCTGGTCATGACGGCGACACCGATCCCGCGCACGATTGCCATGACCGTCTTCGGTGACTTGGCCGTGTCCACTCTCAAGGAGCTGCCTGGCGGGCGAAAGCCTATCTTGTCCGCGGTGGTGCCCGAATGGAAACCGGAATGGGTACGCCGCGCCATCGAGAGAATCCGCGAAGAGGTAGAAAAGGGCCACCAGGCCTATATCGTCTGCCCGCGGATTGAAGGCGAGGGCGGCGTGGAAACGATGTCCGTACAGCTGCGCAACCTGCCGCTGCGGGGTCTGCGGGTGGAGATGCTGCATGGCAAAATGCCCGATAAGGACGAGGTCATGGAGCGCTTCGCCCGCGGGGAAATCGACGTCCTCGTGGCTACCACCGTCATCGAAGTCGGCGTCGACGTACCCAACGCCACCGTGATGCTCATCCGCGAATCGGAGAATTTTGGCGTCTCGCAGTTGCACCAGTTGCGTGGGCGCGTGGGGCGCGGTGGTAACGACTCCGTGTGCTTGCTGCATACCACCGCCGAGCCCGACAGTAAGTCCTACCGGCGCATCCAGGCCATAGCTGATACGCCGTCCGGTTTTGATTTGGCGGAGCTGGATCTTCGGCAGCGCCACGAAGGGGACATCCTAGGAACGCTGCAATCTGGCACCAAGCGCACTCTGAAACTGCTCGATCTCAGCCATGATCGGGACATTGTTGAGCGCACGCATGCTGATGCTGCCGCATTGGTGGAGCGCAATCCCGAGCTAGCGGAGGAGTTGACACACAATTTGAGTGCGGATGAGCAGGAGTTTTTGGAGAAGAACTAGGCCAGTCACCGCGCGCAGCTGAGGGGAGATAGGGTAGAGGCCATGACCAGAATCATCGCTGGGGAGGCCCGGGGGCGCACCATCAAGGTGCCGGAAGCCGGGACTAGACCTACCTCTGACCGTGCCCGCGAGGGCCTTTTCTCATCGTTGAACGTGCGTTGGGGTTTCATCGACTCCCGGGTGCTGGACCTTTTTGCTGGGTCCGGTGCCTTAGGTCTGGAGGCAGCCAGCCGCGGCGCTGAGGAAGTGGTCTTGGTGGAAAACAATCCTGCGGCGGTGAAGATCATCCGCCACAACATTGGGGTGGTGAAGCACCCGCGCGTCGAGGTACGCGAGATGAAGGCCTCGTCCTATCTAGCGACCGCCCCGCGCGGGTATTTCGATATGGTGCTCGCGGATCCTCCCTATGAGTTCGATGATGTGGATGGGCTGTTGGCCGCGATCGAACCGGTGTTGGATGATGCCGCAATCGTCGTCATCGAACGCCATGTGGATTCCCCGCAGACGCAGTGGCCGGAAGGCTTTGAGCCCACCGGCCAGAAGCTCAAGAAGCGGACCTTTGGCATTGCGCGTTTTGATATGGCGATTTATCACCGCGCTGAGGACAGTGACTACAGCGACAACGCGGGTAGCGAAGATACCGCCATGACCGAAATCAAGGAGGATTAGCCATGCCCACCCACGCCGTCTGCCCGGGATCTTTCGACCCCATCACGCTGGGCCATGTTGACGTGTTCAACCGCGCCAGCGAATTGTTTGACAAGGTCACCGTGCTGGTGACGGGAAACCCCGATAAGCCGTCCGGACTGTTTAGCGTGGAGGAGCGCGTGGATCTCATCCGCCGTACCGTCGCGCCAGAGATCCAGGTGGACTGGTGGGGCGGCCTGCTCGTGGATTACACCAGTGCCCATGGCATAGACACCATTGTCAAAGGCCTGCGCTCCTCCTTGGACTACGAGTATGAGCTGCCGATGGCACAGATGAACCGGCGCCTTTCCGGGATCGATACTGTCTTCTTGCTCACTGATGAAAAGTACGGCTATATCTCCTCCTCCCTGTGCAAGCAGGTGGCACAGTACGGCGGCGATGTCACGGGTATGTTCCCAGAGCACGTTGCGGCCGCCGTAATGGAACGCTACCGAGGCTAAGGAGACATGTCTGTACTGGCAATACCTTTCGTCGTCCTCGTTACCGTCATAGTCGGCTCCTGCCTGCAGCGAGTCTCCGGCATGGGGTTGGGCCTCATTGGCGGGCCCATCTTGACGCTCTTCCTCGGCCCCGTGGAAGGCATCATGGTCATCAACGTTTTGGCCTGCATTAACGCCATCCTCACGACCTATTCGATGCGCGAGAATGTGGCTTGGAATAAGTGGCTGCGCATCGGCCCCTTCATGGTCCTCGGCTCAATCCCGGCGGCGCTGCTGATCGCGCGCATCGATACCTCGGCGTTGTTGGTGCTCGTGGGCGCCGCCTTGTTGATCGCGCTGGGCGTAGTGGTGTTTGGCCGCAAGTTCGTCCCCGAGATGCGGGGGACGGGGCCCGCGATCTCCGCGGGTATCTTGGGCGGTTTTACCAATACCCTGGCCGGCGTTGCCGGCCCCGTCATCACCGTGTACGCCCAGGCTGCGCGGTGGCCTAAGTCAATCCTCGCCGCGACCCTGCAACCCTGCTTTGTCATCGGCGGATTGTCCTCTGTTCTGACGAAGTACTTCCTGGGCTCCGGAGGTTTCGAGGGCCTGCATTGGCTGGTGTGGCCTTGCGGAATAGTCGGCATGTGCGTTGGTATCCTCCTGGGCAAGAAGATCGCCGGGCACGTCTCGCGGGAGAAGGCCCACACGCTGTCGCTGGCGCTGGCTAGCCTGGGAGCGCTGAGTGCTCTGCTGCGCGGTCTTTCCACGCTGGGCGCTTAAAACACTGCCTGGGTAAGGTGGACCCATGGCGAAGTTCAAGATTGAAGACGCGCTCTCCCTGCGCGCAGGCAAGAATTTTCAGATCGACTCGGTCGATGCCTCCGCAACCCCCGGCTTCGACGGTGACAAGGACGAGCTCGATGCCCGTTTCACCAAGTACGATGACGAGCTCTATGAACTGCAGGAGCGGCTCTTTGCCAACGGTCGCAGCTATGGTGAGGACGCCCCAGCGGTGCTCATTGTGTTGCAGGGAATGGATACCTCGGGCAAGGGCGGTGCTATTCGCCACGTGCTCAGCACCTTCGACCCGCAGGGAACCACCACGGTTGGTTTCGGAAAGCCCACCGAGGAAGAGCTGGAACATGACTTCTTGTGGCGCATCCGCAAGCACGACCCGCAGCCGGGACAGATTGTGGCCTTTGACCGCTCCCACTACGAAGACGTCCTCATTCAGCGCGTGCACGAGTGGGTCGACGAAGAAGAAGTGGACCGCCGCATCGAGGCTATCCGGGATTATGAGCTCGACCTGACAGCGAAGGGTGTCAAGGTCATCAAGATCTTCCTACACCTGTCCAAGGAAGCCCAGAAGGAGAATCTGCTGGAGCGCACGGAGCGGGAAGACAAGTTCTGGAAATACGATCCCGCCGATGTGGAGGAGCGCGCCTATTGGGATAAGTACATGGCGGCCTACCAGGACGCCATCCAGCGCACGGATGAAAACTATGCGCCCTGGTATGTCATTCCTACCGATAACAAGAAATACGCCCGCATGGCGCTGAAGTTCCTCATCGTGGATCTCCTACGCCATCTTGACCTCGAATGGCCGGCGCCCGACTTCGACCCGGAGGTGGAGCGCCAGCGCATCGAGGACGCCGACTAAGAACTAGTCGCTCTGTGCCTCATCGACGTCGCTGGCGAGCTCACGGGCGGCGGCGTTGAAACTATCGAGGACGGACAACAGCGCTTCCTGGGCATTGATAATTCCCAGGTTGAGGGCGTGGAAGAGCTGGTCCTCGTTCAGACCCGCCGTGGTGACGAAGCAGGCATCACCACGCAGCTCCACCTCATCCTCAACGAGGCCAACGATCGCGCGCCCATCGAAGGCACTGGAATTGAACTCGTTGCACAAGACGTGGAAGATCGGGAGCATGTCCGCGTCGAGCTGCGTCGGCAGCACGCATTCCATGCGCACGAGGCCATCGTCGACGGTGATAACCCAATCAAGGTCATTGAGGCGGGCAACCGCCGCAGTGGGGTCCTCCGGGTGCGCGGTGGCCGCCATATCTAGTTCCGTACCGTTGAGCACGCTCAGCACGCTGTCCCGGCTGACGGCGGGCAGCGGAGACCCAGACAGGATGTCGAAAGGATCGGTGCCTTCGCTAGCGTTGTGGTTCATGCTTGCTCCTCCTCGTTCCAGGTGACCGCCTGGGGAAAACGCTGCGCCACGACGTCGAAAATCTCCGCGAAGCTGGCGAGCGAGCTCAGCAGGAAATGCCCCAGCTGGGCCAAGGACAAACCTTCGCCCACGGCCATGGCGCGGTTGGCGCCTAGGTGGATCTCCGCGTTGCCCTTCGCGTCCTCTTCGACGAGGAAGTTCAAGGTGGGCGCCACGCTGGCCCAGTTCAGCTCCGCCACGGCAGCAGCAACGTCGTGTTCGAGGTGCGCGGGAAGCGTGCCTTCCCAGGAGGCGAAGGCGCTCAATACGTCGCCTTCCGCGTCGAGGTCACAGTGCACCGCGATATGCGGCACACCGGTCTGCAGGACGCGGCGCGCGGGGGCGTTGTCGTCGCCGGCACCAGGAGCGTCGCCTTCCTCGGGGGCAGCTTCGATGAGCGCGTAGTCGGCATCGATAAGCTCGCACAACTGCGCCAGCCGGTCAATGGTGACCGGCTCAACCACGTGGAGATCGGTCACTGCTGCTCACCCTGCGCGCCCTCAGCTCCCTCGCCCGCCTGTGCAGCAGATTCGGAACCGAGCTTGGCCATTTCCTCGGCGGCGGCGACCATGGCGTTCTGGGCGTTGATGACACCATCCACGGAGGCGCGCAGCGCGGCCGCGAGTTGTTCGTCGGTCATGCCGGCCGCGCACGGAATATCGGCCTCGGTGCGCACGAGCAACATGCCGTCGAAGTCAGCAATGACGGCGCGGGCCCCCATAGCCACGGAATTGATCTGGTTAGCCGCGAGGAAAAGGCCGGCGTCGGCCTTGGCGTAGTTGACGTCCGTTGGCACATCGCAGCGCACGATGGCAACGCTTTCCAGCACAGCGAACATGCACGGCAGGCCGTTGAGGTTGGCGGTGGCGGCGTCGTCGCGGCCGGTGACCGGCTCGAGTTCGATGTCGAAGGTCTTCATTGCCTCAATGATGCGGTCGAGGGTGACCTCCGGCAGTGCGTGCGGATCCTCGGCGGGGGTAGTCGCAGGATTAGTCATGGTTGTGCTCCTTCCAGGTGACGAGCTGCGGGTACTGCTGTTCAATCCACTCGAAGGACTGCAACACGGCATCCAGGGTGGACATGACGAACGCGCCTAACTGGTTGCGGGAAGCGCCGTGGGTCAGGTCGAGATCGCGCGCACCGGAGACTGCCAAGGCGTTGTCCGGAGCCTCAAAGAAGCGGAACGTCGGCGTGAAGTGATCCTGGTTCCAGGCGTTGATGTGCATGAGGAGCGCCGGGCCCTCGGAGGCGGGCACAGAACCGCGCCACACGGAATCAACGATGAGGGAGGAGCCAACCAGCTGGAAGGCAATGGCGGCGTTCGAGAAGCCGGTGCGCAAAAGGTTGACCGTCTGGCCGTCCTGCGTCTTTTGCTCTTCGATGCGGTATTCCAAGCCTTCTGACTTAAAGATCTCCGCAATGCGCTCGAGTGTGACCTCCTCAATCGGAGTATCGGGCTGCAGCTGGCGCTGCTGCGCTTCGTCGTGATTAGTGGTGTCAGTCAATTCTTCTACTCACTTCGCTACATTCTTCTTAATCTTTTCCGGCCCCGACACTACCGGAGCCGTCTTCCTGGGGTGCGCAGGTGGGGTCCTCGAAGAGTTTTTCCCCGCCCAGCTCGTGGGCAAGCGCTGGAGCGATCTCGGGATATCGGAAAGTATGGCCGAGCGCTTCCGCGCGCGTGGGCAGAACCTTTTGGTTAGCCAGTGCAAGCTCACGCGCACCTTCCTTGCCTAGCAGCAGCGCCGGACCGACGCTGGGAATCGGAATGATGGTGGGGCGGTGGAGCAAGGAACCAAGGGCATCAACATAATCGCGGTTGAGCACCGGAGTGGGGGAGACCGCGTTGATGACGCCGTGCCAGGCCGGGTCGAGCGCGGCGCGGACAAACATGTCAGAAAGATCATCTTGTGCAATCCAGCTATTCCACATGGTGCCTTTGCCGAAAGCGCCGCCAAGACCAGTGGAAAACAGCCCGCGTAGCAGCGGCAGGATCCCTGCATTGGCTGATTGCACAATACCGGTACGCAGGTTAACCACGCGCTTTCCAGCCTCCCGCGCCGGCTCACACGCCGCCTCCCAGTCGGCGACGACGTCAGCGAGAAAACCCTCGCCGCGCTCCGATTCCTCGGTCAGTTCCGTCTCACCCCTGTCCGGGCCGTAGATTCCAATGGCGGAGGCGCACACCATGGCGGTCAGGGACGGGGTCTCAGCAGCCAGCTGGGCCAGTAGGCGAGTAGACTCGACGCGGGAATCGCGAATGGCCTCTTTATGCGCGGAATTAAAACGCCCAAAGATAGGTTCGCCGGCCAAGTGGATGAGAACGTCAACGCCCTCCAGCAGGTCCTTCGCTGGCAACTGTGGGCGCCAGAGGCGCTCGCCAGGCCCGGGGTTGGAGCGCACCAAAGGGATGACGGTGTGGCCCAGGGTGCCCAATTGCGCAGCCACAGCCGCGCCCACCGTCCCGTGCGTTCCGGTTATCGCTATCGTGCGGGGCTCGGCGTTGAGTGCGCCGAGCCTGTGGGCAAAGCGAAAGTCTTCGATGAGCTGCTGCTGGCGGTAAGCGAAGATCGATTCCAGGGCTCCGGCGGGGATGCGGGTCTCCACCTTGTCCGTGATGAGCGTGCCCTCCGGGTGATCCTCAAAGAAGTGCTCGTGGCGCCAATTCGCCAAGGAGCGGAAGGGGGCGTTGATACAGACATCCGCGAAGGACCGCCGCGGTTGGTAGCGGCTGAGGTCGTGGCGGGCAACCCATTTCAGGCCGCCGGGAAAGCCCAATATTGAGGTTCCATCGGCCAAGGACTCGGCTTGCTGAAGCGGGGTCATAAAACCGAAAGGTGGGGTGAGGCGAGCAAACGCCCCCTGGCGGGTATGCCACTGCCATACGTCTTCGCGCGGGGCGGGGACAACGTGCTGGGTAGTGAAACTCACTGTCTATAGACCTGCCTCAGGAGATTCGGGGGTGCGAGGGCGTACCAAGCACGCGTGAAGAGTGCTATGGTTAGTGCTGGCTTTCAAGCATAGACAAGTCCACTGAACCATTGTCCGACATCCTTTAAAGACCGCACCGTGAGGCGGGGAAGGAGGTCACGATGAGTGAATCCGGCACCCACGCGGAGTCCAACGAGCTGCTGAGCTCCTCAGACGTCGCGCGTACTGTCGCACGCATCGCGCACCAGATCATTGAAAAGACGGCGCTAGATTCGAGTGATTCTTCTCGAGTCCTGCTCTTAGGCATTCCCTCTGGTGGCGTGCCTTTGGCGCAGCGCCTTGCCGAAAAGATTGAGGAATTCTCCGGGGTGGAGATTCCCTGGGGCTCCCTCGACATCACTTTGTACCGAGACGATTTATATGCCCGCCCGCACCGTGCCTTGCAGCCCACGACGGTGCCTGACGGCGGGATCGATGGCGCCACCGTCATTCTTGTCGACGACGTCCTTTACTCCGGCCGCACCATCCGTGCCGCCCTCGATGCCCTCGCGGACATCGGCCGCCCCGACATCATCCAGCTCGCCGTCCTCGTGGACCGCGGACACCGCCAGGTACCCATCCGCGCCGACTACGTGGGCAAAAACATCCCCACCGCGCGGGATGAGGATGTCACCGTGTACAACGCCGACATTGATGGGCGCGATGCCGTCGTTCTCACCCGCTTCACTGCACAGCCCGGCAAGGAGGCATAAATGAAGCACCTCATTAACATCGCCGACCACAGCGCCGAGGAGATTCTCGGTCTGATGGATGAGGCCGACCGCTTCCGGGAGGCCCTGGAAGGCCGCGAGGTCAAGAAGTTGCCCACGCTGCGCGGGCGCACCGTTTTCACCTTGTTCTACGAGAATTCCACGCGCACTCGTTCCTCTTTCGAGACGGCGGGCAAGTGGATGTCGGCGGATGTCATTAACCTCTCCGCTTCGACGTCCTCGGTCAAGAAGGGCGAGTCCCTCAAGGACACCGGGTTGACCTTGGCGTCCATCGGGGCGGACGCCATCATCATGCGCCATCCTTCCTCCGGTGCGGCACAGCAGCTAGCTAGCTGGGTAGCGCCCGGCGGCCAGGGCCCGAGCGTGATTAACGCCGGCGATGGCTCCCACCAGCACCCCACGCAGGCGCTTCTCGACGCCGTCACGATGCGCCAGCGCCTGCACCTGGGCGCGGATCGCTCGGCAGCCGGCACCGGTTTTGAAGGTCTAAACGTGGCTATCGTCGGTGACTGCCTGCATTCTCGCGTGGTGCGCTCCAACGTGGACCTGCTCTCCACGCTGGGTGCTGAAGTCACGCTCGTCGCCCCGCCGACGCTGCTGCCTTTCGGCGTCGACACCTGGCCGGTGCGCGTCTCCCACGATTTCGATGCAGAGGTTGCCAAGGCAGACGTCGTCATGATGCTGCGCGTGCAAGCAGAGCGCATGAACGGCGGTTTCTTCCCCTCGCACCGCGAGTACGCCACTCTCTACGGGCTGTCCAAGGACCGCGCAGCGGCCATGAAGAAGGACGCCATCATCATGCACCCAGGCCCCATGGTCCGCGGCATGGAGATCAACTACGCCGTGGCTGACTATGACAACACCGCGGTACTCCAGCAGGTTAACAACGGTGTCCACGTGCGCATGGCGGCTTTGTTTACGCTGCTCACTAACGGCGAGAACGCCGGTATCTAAATCGATATGTCCCACTTAGCAACGAGGAGAGCTGAAGAATCCATGACTACTTATCCAGACACCGGCGTGCTCTCTGCTCCCGCGGCCGGCACTCTGCTCATCACCAACGTTCGCCCCTATGGCGAGGGTGAGCCCACCAGCATCCTGATCAAGGATGGCGTCATCGAAGCCATCGGTGCTGCCGCTGACGCCGGTGACGCCAGGGACGCCGGGGGCGTGACCCCGGCGGTCAAGGCGGACCGCACTATTGATGGTGGCGGCAACGTGCTGCTGCCAGGGCTGGTGGACATGCACGTTCACCTGCGTGAGCCGGGCCGCGAGGACACCGAGACCATCGAAACCGGCTCGCGCGCTGCCGCCAAGGGCGGCTTTACCGCAGTGTTCACCATGGCTAACACGTCACCGGTGACGGATCAGCCGATCATCGCCGAGTCCGTCTGGGCCAAGGGCCAGGCACGCGGCCTGTGCGATGTCCACCCGGTTGGCTCCATCACGAAGGGCCTCGAGGGCAAGACTCTGACCGAGTTTGGCATGATGGCCCGCTCGGATGCCAAGGTGCGCATGTTCTCTGACGACGGCAAGTGCGTCCAGGACCCGCAGCTCATGCGCCGTGCCTTGGAGTACGCGAAGGGCCTTGACGTTCTGCTGGCTCAGCACGCAGAAGATCACCGCATGACCGAAGGCGCTAGCGCCCACGAGGGTGAGGTCGCCGCCCGCCTCGGCCTGCGCGGCTGGCCGCGCGTCGCCGAGGAATCCATCGTCGCCCGCGATGCACTGCTCGCGCGTGACTACGGCAACCGCATGCACATCTGCCACGCTTCGACGAAGGGCACCGTGGAGCTTCTTAAGTGGGCCAAGGAACAAGGCATCCCGCTGACCGCCGAGGTGACCCCGCACCACCTGCTGTTGACCGATGACAAGCTGGTGACCTACGACGGCGTCTACCGCGTCAACCCGCCGTTGCGCGAGGAATCTGACACCCTGGCCCTGCGCCAGGCATTGCTCGACGGGCTTATCGACGTCGTGGCGACCGACCACGCCCCGCACGGCAGCGAAGACAAGTGCGTCGAGTTCGAGCACGCCAAGCCGGGCATGCTGGGGCTGGAGTCCTCCCTGGCGGTCATCGCCAAGCTTTTCGTCGCCACCGGTCTGGCCGACTGGCGCTTCGTTGCCCGCGTCATGTCGGAACGCCCGGCAGAGATCACCCGCCTGCCTGGCCATGGCCGCCCGATTGCCGTGGGAGAGCCAGCGAACCTCACCATCGTTGATCCGGAGCACCAGTGGGTATCCGATTCCACGCGCCTGGCATCGAAGTCGGAGAACAACCCATACGAGGGGGAGGAATTCGGCGCACGCGTGGCCTACACCATCCTGCGCGGTGCGGTGACCTACGACCTAGCGGCTGAAAGCGGCAGCGAGGCGGCCGAGTAATCGGGATAATCGACAATCAGAGTTGCTCACCACTTAAGTAGTCAACGCACACCAACGCACGTCCCCAACACAATCACCCTTCACCGAGAAAATTCACTGAAAGGTTCAACACACAGTGACTTCCACTACCACCACCCCCGCCATCCTGGTCCTCGCTGATGGCCGCACCTTCCGTGGCTTTGGCTTTGGCGCCACGGGTACGACCCTGGGCGAGGCCGTCTTTACCACCGCCATGACGGGCTACCAGGAGACCATGACGGATCCGTCGTACCACCGCCAGATCGTCGTGGCCTCCGCGCCGCAGATTGGTAATACAGGCTGGAATGATGAGGACAATGAGTCCCACGGCGACAAGATCTGGGTTGCCGGTCTGGTCATCCGCGACCTTGCCCGCCGCGTCTCCAACTGGCGCGCCGAGCGCTCACTGCCGGAGGAGATGGAAAAGCAGGGCATCATCGGTGTCAGCGGCATCGATACCCGCACCCTGGTGCGCCACCTGCGCAACCACGGCTCCATCAAGGCCGGTATCTTCTCCGGTGCCGATGCTGAGCGGGACGTCGAGGAGCTCATCGCTGAGGTGAAGAACCAGCCCTCCATGGCCGGACTCGACCTGTCGGCAGAGGTCTCGACTGATGAGGTTTATACCTTCCCGGCCGTAGGGGAGAAGCGCTTCACCGTCGTGGCCTACGACATGGGAGTCAAGACCGCCACACCGAAGAACTTCGCCGAGCGCGGCATCGAGACCATCGTGGTTCCCGCCAACACCCCGTTCGAGGAGATTAAGCAGTACAAGCCGGATGGTGTGTTTGTCTCCAACGGCCCGGGCGACCCGGCTACTGCGGACACCATGGTTGGCATTGTCCGAGACATCCTCGCCGCCAAGTACCCGTTCTTCGGTATCTGCTTCGGCAATCAAATCCTCGGCCGTGCGCTGGGCATGGATACCTACAAGCTGAAGTTCGGCCACCGCGGCATCAACGTGCCGGTGCGCAACCAACTGACCGGAAAGATCGACATCACCTCTCAGAACCACGGCTTCGCCCTGGCCAGCCCCTCGGGCAAGGAAGACCCGGCCGGTGAGGAATTCGAGACCGACTTCGGCCCGGCAGTGGTGTCTCACACCTGCCTCAACGACAACACCATTGAAGGTGTTGCGCTCAAGGATGGCATGGCGTACTCCGTGCAGTACCACCCTGAGTCCGCGGCTGGCCCGCACGATGCTAACCCGCTCTTTGATCAGTTCATCGAGCTCATGACTGAAAAGTCCCCGAACAAGTAGAACGCAACCAGGAAAAGGAAGAAGAAACACATGCCAAAGCGCAACGACATCAATCACGTCCTGGTTATCGGCTCCGGTCCGATTGTTATTGGCCAGGCCTGCGAGTTCGACTACTCCGGTACCCAGGCCTGCCGCGTGCTCAAGGAGGAAGGCCTGCGCGTTACGCTGGTCAACTCCAACCCGGCAACGATCATGACGGACCCGGAGTTCGCCGACCACACCTATGTGGAGCCCATCGAGCCCGAGTTCATTGAGAAGATCTTCCAGAAGGAAAAGGAAGAGGGCAACCCCATCGACGCCGTGCTGGCAACCCTGGGCGGCCAGACCGCTCTGAACGCCGCGGTGCAGCTGGACCGCCTGGGTATCCTGAAGAAGTACGATATCGAGCTCATCGGTGCCGATATCGATGCGATTGAGCGCGGCGAGGACCGCCAGAAGTTCAAGGATATTGTCGCCTCCATCGGCGGCGAATCCGCGCGCTCCCGCGTCTGCCACACGATGGAGGAGGTCCACGAGACTGTCGCCGAGCTCGGCCTGCCGGTTGTCGTTCGCCCGTCGTTTACCATGGGCGGCCTCGGTTCGGGCCTGGCCTTCAACGAGGAGGACCTTGAGCGCATTGCCGGCGGCGGCTTGGCTGCATCCCCAGAGGCGAACGTCCTCATCGAGGAGTCCATCCTGGGCTGGAAGGAGTTCGAGCTCGAGCTCATGCGTGACGGCGACGATAACGTGGTGGTCATCGCGTCCATCGAGAACGTCGATGCCCTCGGCGTCCACACCGGTGACTCCGTCACCGTGGCGCCGGCCCTGACTCTGACGGATCGCGAGTACCAGAAGATGCGCGACCAGGGTATCGCCATCATTCGCGAGGTGGGCGTCGACACCGGCGGGTGCAACATCCAGTTCGCAGTGAACCCGGATGACGGCCGCATCATCACCATTGAGATGAACCCGCGCGTGTCCCGCTCCTCGGCGCTGGCCTCCAAGGCCACCGGTTTCCCGATTGCCAAGCTGGCCGCCAAGCTGGCCATTGGCTACACTTTGGATGAGGTACGCAACGACATCACCGGTGTGACCCCGGCTGCATTCGAGCCGACTCTGGACTATGTCATCGTCAAGGCTCCGCGCTTTGCCTTTGAGAAGTTCCCGGGCGCCGATGACACCCTGACCACCACCATGAAGTCTGTGGGCGAGGCCATGGGTATCGGCCGCAACTACATTTCCGGCCTGAATAAGGTCATGCGTTCCCTGGAGTCCAAGCCCGCAGGTTTCTGGACCCAGCCAGATGAGTACTTGGCCGGGGAGCGCGCTACGGATCTCGAGGCCGTTCTCAAGGACCTGGAGCGCCCGACAGAGGGCCGCATGTACGACGTCGAGCTGGCCCTGCGCCTCGGTGCCACGGTGGAACAGTTGCACGAGCATTCGCACATCGACCCGTGGTTCCTCGCCGAGCTTGAAGCGCTTGTTGAGTTCCGCGAGGAGCTCGTGGGCGCTCCGGTGCTCGACGCCGAGCTGCTGCGCCGCGCTAAGGTCTTTGGCCTGTCCGACGCCCAGATCGCGGCTCTTCGCCCAGAGTTCGCCGGTGAGGATGGCGTGCGCTCCCTGCGCTGGTCTTTGGGCATTCGCCCGGTGTACAAGACCGTTGATACTTGTGCGGGTGAGTTTGAAGCCCAGACCCCGTACCACTACAGCGCTTATGAAATGGACCCGAACGCTGAGTCTGAGGTGCGCGAGAGCAGCGAGAAGACCAAGGGCAAGGTCATCATCTTGGGCTCCGGCCCGAACCGTATTGGCCAGGGCATCGAGTTTGATTACTCCTGCGTGCACGCCGCCTTGGAGCTCTCCCGTGAGGGCTACGAGACGGTCATGGTTAACTGCAACCCGGAGACGGTGTCGACCGACTATGACACCGCCGACCGCCTCTACTTCGAGCCGCTGACTTTCGAGGACGTCATGGAGGTCTACCACGCGGAGGCCGCGTGCGGTGAGGTTGCCGGAGTCATCGTCCAGCTGGGTGGTCAAACCCCGTTGGGCCTGGCTGAGCGCCTGACTGCTGCCGGCGTTCCGGTCGTGGGTACTTCTGCCGCTGCCATCGACTTGGCGGAGGACCGCGGTGAGTTCGGCAAGGTGCTTGCTGAAGCCGAGCTTCCCGCACCGGCCTTCGGCACCGCGACCTCCTTCGAGGAGGCACGCCAGGTTGCCGCGAAGATCGGCTACCCGGTACTGGTCCGCCCGTCCTACGTGCTGGGAGGCCGCGGCATGGAGATCGTCTACGACGAAGATTCGCTGCGCGATTACATTGAGCGCGCTACCGAGATCACCTCGGATCACCCGGTCTTGGTTGACCGCTTCCTGGATAACGCCATCGAGATTGACGTCGACGCGCTGTGCGACGGCGAGGAAGTCTACCTCGGCGGCGTGATGGAGCACATCGAGGAGGCCGGTATTCACTCCGGTGACTCCTCCTGTGCGTTGCCGCCGATGACGTTGGGCCCAGAGGATATTGAGAAGGTGCGGGAGTCAACGCGTCGTCTAGCGCATGGCATTGGTGTTAAGGGCCTGATGAACGTTCAGTACGCCCTGAAGGATGACACTCTCTACGTCATCGAGGCCAACCCGCGTGCCTCCCGCACCGTGCCTTTCGTCTCCAAGGCCACCGGCGTTCCGCTGGCCAAGGCCGCCGCGCGCGTCATGCTGGGTGCATCCATCGCCGAGCTGCGCGAGGAGGGCATCATCCCGTCTACTTACGACGGTGGTTCCCTGCCGCTGGAGCACCCGATTGCGGTCAAGGAGGCCGTGCTGCCGTTCAACCGCTTCCGTCGCCCCGATGGCCAGCTACTGGATACCTTGTTGTCTCCGGAGATGAAGTCCACCGGTGAGGTGATGGGCTTGGCTGATAACTTCGGTGCCGCCTATGCCAAGGGTGAGATGGCCGCCTTCGGCGAGCTGCCCACCGAAGGCACCGTGTTTGTCTCCGTAGCCAACCGCGATAAGCGCACGCTTATCTTCCCGATTCAGCGCCTGGCCTACATGGGCTACACCATTGTAGCTACCGCTGGAACCGCGCAGATGCTGCGCCGCAATGGCGTCGAGTGCGAGGTCGCCCGGAAGGTTTCGGAGGCCACGGAGGGCGAGGAGTCCATCGTGGATCAGATTCTCGCTGGAAAGGTAGATCTCATCCTTAACACCCCGGCAGGCTCCGCCGGTGCCCGCCACGACGGCTATGACATCCGCGCTGCTGCCGTATCCGTGGGTATTCCGTTGGTGACCACCGTCCAGGGCGTGACCGCCGCCGTGCAGGGCATTGAGGCTCTGCGTCGCGGGGATCTCAAGGTGCGCGCGCTGCAGGAGCTTGAGCATGACCCAGCAAACTAGGAAGACGCCGTCTTTCGGTGAGCGCCTCGTAGCAGCCGGTGCGGAGCGCGGGCGCCTGTGCGTAGGCATCGACCCGCACCCGCATCTGCTGGAGGACTGGGGCCTGTCGGTTGATGTGGATGGTCTGCGCACGTTTACCCTGCGCTGTGTAGAGGCCTTCGCTGAGACTGCCGCAGTGGTGAAGCCACAGGTGGCCTTCTTTGAGCGTTTCGGTTCGCGCGGCTTCGCAGTTCTTGAGGAGGCCCTCGCGGGGCTCCGCGAGCAGGGCTGTCTGAGCTTAGCGGACGCGAAGCGCGGAGACATCGGTTCCACCATGGCGGGCTACGCGCAAGCCTGGCTGGGGGAGGACTCGCCGCTGCGTTCCGATGCTGTGACGGTCTCGCCCTACCTTGGTGTGGGCGCTTTGAGCCCAGTCTTCGACCTAGCGGAGCATACTGGACGCGGGGTCTTTGTCCTTGCGGCGACCTCCAACCCGGAGGCCGTGGCGTTGCAGTCGTTGAGCGTCGACGGCCGCAGCGTGGCACAGCGCGTCGTCGATGAGCTTGCACAGCGCAATGCGTCCGCGGCTGGGCCAAACACCACCGTGGGTGCCCTTGGTGTTGTCGTTGGCGCGACATTGGAGGCTCCGCCTGCACTAGACCAATTAAACGGTCCGGTGCTGCTGCCGGGTGTGGGCGCCCAGGGCGCCACGCCCGCCGATGTAAGGGAACTCACCGCAGCGGCGCCCGAGCTCGGCTTTGCCAACGTTTCCCGGGCCATTCTTTCGCAGGGGCCGAATGTCTCTGACCTGCGGAAAGCCGTAGTGGATGCGGCGGCGGAGTTCCGGGACTAATAATCAGACCAGGTAGCGGCGTGCTGGATTAACGGGCGCGCCGTTTACCTGGTATTTTGTTTAAGGCATGTGCGTTGACGTGCGGGAACCTTTAAAAGAAGGGGGCCGCGTTACGTCATCGCGTACAGACCAGTGCTAGGATTGCCAGAAGTCGGTTCGTGGAGGTAGCAAAAGCTATCCCGCGCTGGGGAAACCTTCCCACCGTGAGCCGAGATTCTGGTGCTAGCCATCAGATGACAATGTTCGAACTAATGAAATCGGAGGAAACCCGTGGCCCTTCCCAAGTTGACAGATGAGCAGCGCAAAGAAGCTCTCGCAAAGGCCGCTGAGGCCCGCAAGGCTCGCGCTGAGCTCAAGGCTGCGCTGAAGCGCGGCGAGACCAACCTGCAGGAAGTTCTAGAGAAGGCCGAGACCGATGAGATCATCGGCAAGACCAAGGTCTCCGCTCTCCTCGAGGCCCTGCCGAAGGTTGGCAAGGTCAAGGCTAAGGAAATCATGGAGGACCTGGAGATTGCTCAGACCCGCCGTCTGCGTGGCCTGGGTGACCGTCAGCGTCGCGCCCTTCTCGAGCGTTTCGGCTACGGCGAGTAATTAGCGCAATGGCTGACGAAACTGCACGCGGGCGCCTGGTCGTTCTGGCCGGGCCGTCTGCTGTGGGTAAGTCCACTGTGGTTTCGCGCCTGCGCGACGATGTCGACAACCTCTACTTCAGCGTCTCCATGACGACGCGCCAACCCCGTCCCGGAGAGACTGATGGGGTGGACTACTTCTTCGTCTCCCCAGAGACCTTCCAACAGCATATCGACGCCGGTGACATGCTCGAATGGGCAGAGATCCACGGCGGTTTGCAGCGTTCCGGGACGCCCGCTCAGCCGGTCCAAGAAGCGATGACGGCTGGACGCCCGGTGTTGGTAGAGGTTGATCTTGCAGGCGCCCGCAACGTGAAGGCGGCGATGCCGGAGGCGGAAACCGTGTTTCTCGCCCCACCATCTTGGGAAGTTTTGGTCGAGCGCCTGACAGGGCGTGGGACCGAACCGCAGGATGTCATCGATCGCAGGTTGCAGACCGCTGAGTCGGAGCTTGCCGCGCAAAAGGAGTTCGACCACATCGTTGTCAATGAAGATCTCGATGAGGCCGTTGCTGCTATTAGTGCTATCCTGCGTGGATAGACCACGATTTTGACCATCTACCAACAGTAAAGGTGCATGTGACCAACGTGACCACACCTGCTAATTCTGAGGCCGTTAAGCCGGAACCAGTATTCGATCCGCCGACGGGCATTACCGATCCGCCGATCGATGAGCTGCTGGGCAAGGTCTCGTCCAAGTACGCTCTGGTGATCTTTGCCGCTAAGCGCGCACGCCAGATCAACAGCTACTACCAAGAACAGGATGAAGGCGTCTTCGAGTTTGTCGGACCGCTGGTGACCCCGGAACCGGGGGAGAAGCCGCTGTCCATCGCTTTGCGCGAAATCGAAGCCGGCCTGCTGGACCACGAGGAAGGCAACTAAGCTTTTCCGTGCCGGTAGCTGCCTACAGCACATTCTGAACTGAACCCACCCACGTGTCTGCCAAGATACTGGGTGGGTTCAGTGCGTCTTGGGTAACATCGTCCGAGTGAAGGACGTACAGCATTTCCAAGAAGCTCAAGAAAGTAGCGCCGTGAATCATCCAGAGTCCGCAGGGGCGGGGTCGGCTCAACGGCGGCGCATCCTCATCGGAGTGGCGGGAGGAATTGCCGCCTACAAGGCGTGCCATCTTATCCGCGATTTCACTGAGCATGGCGATGATGTTCGCGTGATTCCTACCGAGGCTGCGCTGAACTTCGTTGGGGCAGCGACCTTTGAGGCCTTGTCGGGGCATCCGGTGTCGACCACGGTCTTTGATGCGGTGGATGAAGTCCAGCACGTCTCCCTAGGCCAGCAAGCGGATGCCATCGTTATTGCCCCGGCAACCGCGGACCTGATCGCGCGTTTGGCTGGTGGTCGCGCCGACGATCTTCTCAGCGCATCCGTCCTTGTTGCGACGTGTCCGGTGATTATCGCCCCAGCGATGCACACGGAGATGTGGCTTAACCCGGCAACCCAAGACAACGTGGCTACGCTGCGCCGTCGCGGAGTTACTGTCATGGAGCCCGCCCACGGCCGCTTGACCGGTACCGATACGGGCGCAGGCCGGTTGCCGGATCCGGAGCAGATTGCGGAATTTGCTCGCACCATCATTGCCGGCCACCGCGTGGACCATGATTGGCAGGGCCGGAAGGTCGTGATCTCCGCTGGCGGCACGCAAGAGAACCTTGACCCAGTGCGCTACCTTGGCAACCGCTCGTCCGGACGACAAGGCTTTGCGTTGGCTGAGATTGCCGCACAGCGGGGTGCCGATGTCACCATCGTTGCCGGTAATACGGAGGCGCTTCCGGTTCCCTCCGGTGCCACGGTCGTGCGGGTGACCTCAACCCGCGATATGCAGGAGGCAATGAATACAGAGTCCGCCGACGCGGACATCGTCATCATGGCCGCGGCCGTTGCGGACTATCGCCCAGCCTCCGTGGCTGATTCAAAGATGAAGAAGGGTACCGCGGACGCTGATTTGGCGCATCTGGAACTGGTGGAAAATCCGGATATCCTCAAGGGCCTCGTCGAGCGTCGCGACAGTGGCTCCCTCAACCCCGATGCCATCATCGTCGGCTTCGCCGCAGAAACCGGTGATGAGACGACGACTGTCCTGGAGTACGCCCAGCGGAAGTTCGCAAAGAAGGGCTGCGATGTACTCATGGCCAATGAGGTCGGGGAGGGAAAGGTCTTTGGCCAGCCCACGAGCGCTGGGTGGATCCTGCGGCGTGATGCCGAGCCAGTGGTGGTTGAGCCTGGCTCGAAACAGGTCGTGGCCGCGCAGATACTTGAAGCTGTGAATGAAATCCTGAAAAAGTAGTGGTCGTTCTTGCAGCTGTAGACCGCTTGGTCTACGATGGGGCGGTGTTATCAGCCGAGGCGTGGGCAAGGCGCTGTCCCACCCACGACGCGCAGAACTAGCTTAAGGAAAACTTGTGACTGACAAAGCTGCACAGGCGGTACGCCTCTTTACCAGCGAATCCGTAACTGAAGGCCACCCGGATAAAATTTGTGACGCGATCTCGGACGCCATTCTTGACGCCCTCCTCGAAGAAGACCCCAACGCCCACGTCGCCGTAGAAACCCTCGTGACTACGGGGCAGGTGCACGTCGTCGGCGAGGTGCGCACCACTGGTTATGTAGAGATCCCCCAGATCGTTCGCAAGACCCTCGTGGAGATTGGCTTTACCTCCTCCGATGTTGGTTTCGACGGCCATACCTGTGGCGTCAACGTCGCCATCGGTGAGCAGTCCCAGGAGATCGGGGCTGGCGTGGATGCCTCCACCGAGGTTCGTTCCGGCACCTTCGAAGACGATGACCAGTACGGTGCGGGTGACCAGGGCCTCATGTTTGGCTATGCCACCAATGAGACCCCGGAGTTTATGCCTTTGCCGATTTCCACGGCGCACCATCTATCGCGCCGTCTCACCCAGGTGCGCAAGGAGGGCATCGTGCCTTCCCTACGCCCCGATGGCAAGACCCAGGTCACCTACGCCTACGACGAGAATGATGTACCCACGCGGCTGGAGACGATCGTCATCTCTACCCAGCACGATCCGGACGTCACCCAGGAGTGGTTGGCCGAGCAGCTGCGCACGCACGTCGTCGAATGGGTCGTCAACGACGCCGACTTGGGCAAGTACTACACCGAGGACACCGAGCTGCTCATCAATCCTTCTGGCTCCTTCATCCTCGGCGGACCCATGGGTGATGCCGGGTTGACCGGCCGCAAGATCATCGTGGATACCTATGGTGGCATGGCCCGCCACGGCGGCGGTGCCTTCTCCGGTAAGGATCCGAGCAAGGTGGACCGCTCCGCTGCCTACGCCATGCGCTGGGTGGCCAAGAACATTGTGGCCGCCGAGCTTGCCGACCGCGCCGAGGTACAGGTGGCGTATGCCATCGGCCGCGCCAAGCCAGTTGGCCTCTACGTCGAGACCTTCGGTACTGCGCACGGCGGGCTGAGCGACGCCGACATCCAGGCCGCAGTGGACAAGGTCTTCGATCTGCGCCCGGCCGCCATCATTCGCGAGCTCGACCTCCAGCGCCCGATCTATCGCCAAACCGCGGCCTACGGTCACTTCGGTCGCACCGATGTTGACCTTCCGTGGGAGGACACCTCGCGGGCCGTCGACCTGCGCCGTGCCGCCGGCCTGTAGAATCGGGCGCTATGCCCAAGAAGACACCCGCCGCCCAGCAACCGGTCGCGCGGGTGTTGCCCTTGCTAGGGGTAGCGCACCTCGACCGCGGCTTCGATTACCTCATTGAGGAGGCGGATTCCGACGCCGCGCAACCGGGCGTCCGGGTGCGTATTCGCTTCAACGGCAGGTTGGTTGACGCCATCTTGCTCTCGCGCAGCAGCGACTCTGATTTTTCCGGTTCGCTCCGCTATATCGAACGCGTCATTTCCCCCTATGCGGTGTACACACCGACCATGGCGGCGCTCATCGAATCCCTTGCAGCCCGCTACGGCGGCGTGCGCTCCGATATCATCCGCACCGCCATCCCGGCGCGCCATGCCAAGGCCGAAGAAGCGGATATCACCACTCCCTGGGAAGAGCTCGGCACGGCAGAGCACCCGGATCTCTCTGCGTGGTCGAGCTACCAGCATGGCGAGTCTTTCGTGGATTCGGTGCTGACGGGGAACATTGCGCGGGCAGCGTGGCAGATCGCACCGGGGTCAGATTGGGCTGGCGCGCTTGCGGCCTTGGGCGCTAGCGTGGCGCTGCAAGGCGGCGGGGTGCTCATGGTTGTGCCGGATCAGCGTGACCTTGACCTGTTGGAAGCGGCGTTTCGTCGCCACCTCTCCGCCAAGCAGATCACGGTGCTCGCGCACAGTACTGGCCCGCAGGCTCGCTACCGCCGCTATCTGTCCGCACTGACGGGGCAGGCACGCATCGTTATCGGCACGCGCTCCGCGGCCTTCGCCCCAGTAAAGAACCTGAAGCTGGCCGTTGTCCTCAATGACGGTGACGATAGCCTGGTGGATAACCTCAAGCCCTACGTCCACACGCGAGAGGTATTGAGCACGCGCTCCGCGCAGGAAGAATGCAGCCTTATCCTTGCTGGCCACGCGCGCACGGCCGAAGCGCAGCTGCTCGTTGAGTCGGGATGGGCACACGATCTTCTCCCAACTCCGGAAGCCCTGGAAGCGGCGCGCCCCGATATTGTTGCGGTGGGTGCGTTCGGTATCAATCTGGCGCGGCACATGCAGGGCGGGACGACGTCGGTCAGCGGCCCAGCTTTTCAAGCCACTCGGGCGGCGCTCGACCGCGGTGAACCCGTCCTTGTCCAAGTCCCGCGCAAGGGCTACGCCCCAATTCTGGCTTGTGGGCAGTGTTCGTCCCCGGCACGGTGTCGACACTGCAACGGGCCACTAGGTTTGCCCTCTGTCCGTGGCGCGGCGGATGGGGCGCAGGATTCCGCCGCGCTTCCCACGTGTCGCTGGTGCGGGCGTGTCGACGCCCATTACCGCTGTTCCGAGTGTGGTTCCCCACGGCTGCGGGCCATTGTGCTGGGCTCCGAGCGCACCGCCGAGGAGATGGGGCGCGCCTTTCCCAACACGCGCGTTATCCAATCAGGTGGCTCCACAGTCGTCGACGAGGTCCCTGCCGGCCCCGCGCTGGTGATTGCCACGCCTGGCGCGGAGCCACGCGTTGCCGAGGGAGGGCACTATGGTGCTGCGCTCCTGGTGGAAACCGGGGCGTTGCTGGGCCGTCAGGATCTCCGAGCAACGGAGGATACCTTGACCACATGGGCCGCCGCAGCCACCCTCGTGGCCCCGGCTGCTCAGGGCGGAGCGGTGATCGTGGCAGCAGATGAGCAGCTCCCGCTCGTGGGCTTCTTTAGCCGGTGGGACATGGTGGGAGCTGCGGCGGCCGAGTTGCAGGCACGCCGCGAGGTACGCTTCCCGCCCGCGGTGCACATGGCGGCCGTCGACGGTGCCGATGCCTCGCTCGACGCTTTCCTGGAGCTGGCAGAACTACCGGAGCACGCGGAGCTTCTTGGCCCGGTCCCGCTACCGCCCGGGGTGAGCTTGCCGGGCGAATATGACCACGAACGTGGCGGCGAGCCCCAGCGCCTGCTGATCCGCACGCCATTGGGGCCGCGCTCGGAGCTTGGGCAGGCGCTGCGAACGGCCAATTCGCTGCGCAGCGCACGCAAGGACGTGTTGCCTCTGCGCATCGCCGTGGACCCGATCAACATCGGATAGACAGAGCAGCCGACCCCACCCCTGGAGGGCACGCACTGCTTACTGTGAACTATTCTCGGTGCAGGAGCACTACGGATGGCAATTCCTGCTTACCGTGAAAGACCGCAAACCACGAGGAGTTCATATTATGACCGTGCGCGAGGTTCGCCTCTATGGCGATCCCGTCCTGAGCACCCGGGCTGAGGAGGTCACCGAATTCGGGCCATCGCTCGAGCGTCTAGCTCAGGACATGCTGGAGACCATGGAAGACGCCGGGGGAGTGGGCCTAGCGGCTAACCAGATCGGCGTGACCAAGCGCATCTTCGTTTTTGACTGCTCTCACTATCAGCACGGCCTGCGCGGTGCCATCATCAACCCCGAGTGGGAAGCAGTGGGAGAAGACACTCAGCTGGGACCAGAGGGCTGCCTGTCCATCCCCGGTATTTCCCAGCCCACCGAAAGGTTCAATACCGTACGCCTTACAGGCTTCGATCCCCAAGGCCGCCCGGTGTCTATGCTCGCGTCCGGACTGATGGCACGCTGCATCCAACACGAAACGGATCACCTCGACGGTATCTTGTTCCTCAAGCGTCTGAGCGATGAGTTGCGAAAGGAATCCATGAAGATCATCCGCCAGTCGGAGTGGTTCAACGCATAGGCGTCAGACTTTAATAAACAATCAACCTCACGAGAGAAAGGCATGCACCCACTGTGCGCATCGTTTTCGCCGGAACCCCCGAGCCCGCCGTCGTGGCTTTGGAGAAGCTCATTGCCTCACACCACGAGATAGCCGCTGTCATCACCCGTCCTGATGCACGCCGCGGCCGCGGGCGCACCCTGCACCCCAGCCCGGTGAAGGCGCTGGCCCAGGAACATGGAATCGAGGTTCTCACGCCATCCACGCTCAAGCCAGGCACCGAGGACGGCGATGCTCTGCGCGCGCGGTTGGCGGAGATTGCTCCGGAGGTTATTCCGGTGGTGGCCTACGGAAACCTGATTACCGAGGATCTGCTGGGCCTCCCAACGCACGGCTGGGTCAACCTGCACTTCTCCCTGCTTCCAGCGTGGCGCGGCGCCGCACCGGTCCAGGCCGCCATTGCGGCCGGTGATGAGCGCACTGGCGCCACGACCTTCCGCATCGATCAGGGCCTGGATACCGGGGACATCCTGGCCACCATCGAGGAAACAATCCTGCCCACCGATACCGCTGATGACCTGCTCACGCGACTGGCGTATGCAGGTGGTGATCTCCTTGTTCAGACCATGAATGGCCTGGAGGATGGCAGCATTACGCCGCAGCCGCAGGAAGGAGAGGCCACCTATGCGCACAAGATCGCAACCGACGACGCCCGCATTGACTGGACCCTGGCTGCTGACGTCATCGATCGCCACATCCGCGCCCATACCCCGGGGCCGGGCGCCTGGACCTTAATGGGGGAATCCCGGCTGAAGGTAGGGCCTGTAAGCAGCGTGGCACCCGCCGAACTCGAGGCGCTGCCAGAGGCTGGCACAGTGCGCGCACTCCAGCCAGGAGAAGTGCACGTGGCCAAGAATTCGGTCATGGTCGGCACCGGTAGCTCCCCGGTACGTTTGGGCAAGATTCAACCGTCCGGTAAGAAGATGATGAACGCCGCTGATTGGGGCCGAGGTCTTGCTAGCCAAGGCTCTCGCGGCACGGATGGCACAGACGAGGTGAAGTTCTCATGACCGGAGGGTTTAGGTCCCGCAGCAAGTCTGGTGACCCGGCGCAGCGCGCAGGGAAGGGCACACAGAAGGGAAAGCAGCAAAGGGGCAGCCAACAACGTGGAAACTCGCGCAGTGGACGCGACCACAAGGGACGCCGAGGCGGACAGCGCCAGACTGCTCACCACGATCGCCAGAACCCGTCGCTGATTTCCGCGGCACGGCGCAGCGGGGTCGACGTGCCGCGCGCGGTCGCCTTCGAGGTACTGCAGCGGGTTGCGGCGGATGACGCTTTTGCCAACCTCACACTGCCGAAGGCCGTGAGCGCGAACAAGCTCAGCGGCCGCGACGCCGCCTTTGCCACGGAACTGACCTATGGCACGCTGCGCACCGAGGGCGTTCTCGATGCGGTCATCGCTGAATGCTCGTCGCGCGGGCTCGACGCCATTGCGCCCGAGGTGCTCACGGCCCTGCGACTGGGAACCTACCAGGTGCTCTACACCCGGGTGGAGGCGCACGCGGCGGTCGATACCACCGTTCGCCTCGTGGAGGCGGCCGGCCACGAGAAAGCCAAGGGCTTTGCCAACGGCATCATGCGGACTATCACCCGCACACCTGCGCAAGAGTGGCTGGACAAGCTAGCTCCGAGCGGAGAGGTCGCGGCTTTGGCCTTCCGCCACGCTCACCCCGAGTGGATCGCCCGCTCCTTCGGCCGCGGGTTGGGGCTCCTCGACACCGCTGACGATAACGCGCTCAGCGCCGAGCAAACAGCGGAGCTGGAGCGCGCACTCGAGGCGGACTCTGAGCGGCCCCTCGTGCACCTCGTAGCGCGACCGGGCGAGATATCCGCCGAAGAACTCGCGCTCATTACCGGCTGCGAAGAGGGACGCTATTCCCCCTATGCGGTCTACCTTGAGCAGGGTGACCCGGGCTCCCTCGAGCCTGTCCGCCAAAAATTGGCAGCGGTGCAAGACGAAGGCTCCCAGCTCATCGCACGCGCGGTGACGGAAGCTGAACTTATTGGCGAGGACAGCGGACGCTGGTTGGACCTGTGCGCCGGCCCCGGTGGCAAGGCCGCCCTGATGGGGGCTATCGCTCGCGTTGAGGGGGCGGAGGTCGATGCCGTAGAAGTCTCCCCGCACCGCGCTACCTTGGTGGAAAAAACAGTGGGTGACCTACCCGTGCGCGTGCACCGTGCGGACGGTCGTGCGCCGGGGCTCGACGCAGGCTTCGACCGGGTGCTTGTCGACGCCCCCTGTTCCGGCCTCGGTGCACTCCGTCGCCGCCCCGAAGCCCGCTGGCGCAAAGCCGAGTCCGATATCGCGGAGCTCAACACACTGCAGACCGAGCTCCTCGAGTCCGCGTTGGCCCTCGTACGCCCAGGTGGCGTCGTGGTGTACTCCACCTGTTCGCCCGACCTGCGCGAGACCCGGGGCATCGTGGACGCTGCCGTGGAGCGCCATGGCGCTGGGGCAGAGATCCGCGTCGAGGAGCTGGATACGCGCGACGTGCTTCCGGACATGGGGGATCTCGGCAGCGAGCTCTCTGCCCAGATGTGGCCGCACCGTCACGGCACCGACGCGATGTTTTTCGCCGTCCTCCGCCGAGTGGCGGACTAGCGGCGCGTAAAGGACTAGGCTGAGTGTCATGTCTGCACACTCGTCTGGTCCCATTATCTCCCCATCCATTCTGGCCGCCGACTTCACCCGCTTGGGCGAAGAGGTCAAAGCAGTGGCCAACGCGGATTGGATCCACGTTGACATCATGGATGGTCACTTCGTGCCGAACCTGTCCTTCGGCCCGGATATTACCGCGACGGTGGACGGGATTACCTCGCAGACCCTCGACGTTCACCTCATGATCGAGGAGCCGGAGAAATGGGTGGAAACCTACGCCAAGGCGGGCGCTGATTGCATCATCTTCCACGTCGAGGCCGTGGCCGACAAGGACGCGGCCATCGCCTTGGCCCGCAGGATTCGGGACCTAGGGCTGCGCGCGGGCTTCTCGATCAAGCCGGGCACCCCGATTGAGCCCTGGCTGGATGCCCTGGAGCACTTCGACGAAGTCCTCGTCATGTCTGTCGAACCCGGCTTTGGTGGTCAGAGCTTCATGCCGGATCAGCTGGATAAGGTGCGCACCTTGCGCGCAGCCATCGATGAGCGCGGCCTCGATGTGCTCATCGAAATCGATGGCGGTATCTCTGCCGAGACGATCCGCTCCGCCGCCGAGGCGGGCTGTGATGCCTTTGTCGCGGGTTCGGCCATTTACAAGCAAGCAGATAAGGCGGCCGCCGTCGAGGAGCTACGCCGACTGGCCACGCTGTGATCCCACGCCACGATTCTGCTGTCCTATCGCAAGCATTGCGCGTAGCCATGGAGGCCGGCGAGCGGGTTCGCGGTACGACGAGTCCGAACCCGCCGGTCGGCGCGGTGATTCTCGATGCTGCCGGCCAGGTCGCCGGCGTCGGCGCCACCCAGCCCCCGGGCGGGCCGCATGCTGAAGTCATGGCGCTGCGCGATGCAGGGGACAAGGCCCGCGGTGGAACCGCCGTGGTGACCTTGGAGCCCTGCAATCACACGGGTCGTACGGGCCCGTGCGCGCAGGCGCTTATCGATGCCTCCGTGGCCGCCGTGTACTACCTCCACCCGGACCCCACCCCACAAGCCGGGGGCGGATCAGCAACACTGCGCCGCGCCGGAGTCACGGTGGGACAGCTCGCGCCGGCGGAGGGCGTGGACGATGCGCTCGAACCGTGGTTGAGCGCGGTGAGTCTCGGCCGCCCGCACGTCACGCTCAAATTTGCACAGAGCCTGGATGGTTTCACCGCTGCCGCGGATGGCAGTAGCCAGTGGATTACCGGAGAGCGGGCCCGCGAGCACGTGCATCGTGATAGAGCTCAGCGCGATGCCATCCTTATCGGAACGGCCACGGCGTTAGCGGATAATCCATCGCTGACCGCGCGCTACCCCGATGGTTCATTGCGTGAGCGGCAACCGCGGCGCGTTGTCATCGGTTCCCGCGATGTTAGCCGGGGCGGGGCTAGTAACCTGGTCGAGCTAGGCTTCGAGCACTATTCCACGCCGCAGGAGGCACTAGATCAGCTGTACGCCAGCGGCGCGCGAGACATCCTTGTCGAAGGCGGCGCAGGGCTAGCCACCAGCTTCATGGAGTTGGGCTACATCGAGCGTATTCAGGCCTACCTGGGCAACGTCATTCTCGGCGAGGGCAGAGGAGTTCTCACCCGTGCACTGTCCCAGAATCTGGCCCAGGCTGAGAGGTGGCAGCGCGTGGCGGTTACCGAGCTAGGCGAGGACCTGCTCGTGGAATATAGAAAGCTCAAAGGTTAAAAGATAGGGAAGGGGAGTGCTGGCTATGTTTACTGGACTCGTTGAAGAAATTGGCCACGTCGATAGCGTGGAGCCGCAGGGTGATGCCGTGCGCCTCGGCATCGCCGCAACCATCGTGCTGGGGGACGCCCAACTGGGAGATTCCATCGCGGTCAACGGCGTGTGCCTGACCGTTGCTGAGTTGGGAGAAGGAACCTTCACCGCAGATGTCATGAAGGAGTCTTTGAACCGGAGTTCCCTCGGCGAACTCGAAGTGGGCGCGCCGGTCAACCTCGAGCGTGCGGTGCTCCCGACGACGCGCTTGGGTGGCCACATTGTGCAAGGGCACGTCGATGGCACCGGGACCTTGCTGAGCCGCACGCCGTCGGAGCACTGGGAGGTGCTGCGCTTTAGCCTGCCGGCCGAGCTGGAGCGCTACGTGGTGGAGAAGGGTTCCATCGCGGTGCAGGGAACCTCCCTGACGGTATCGGCCTTGTCAGACGGGCAGGGAGAGCCCGACGCGGAGAGCTATTTCGAAGTCTCTCTCATTCCCACCACGCTGCGCGATACCGTGTTTGGTTTGATGGCGCCAGGCGCTCGCGTCAACCTCGAGGTAGACGTGGTTGCAAAGTATGTGGAGAAAATGGTTCACCCCAACGCCTCCGCCAGTGGCACGGAGGGATAGAGTAAGTCCTTATGAGCGCTGCAGATTCAGCTTTTAGTTTAGATAGCGTCGACCAAGCCATCGCGGACATCGCGGCCGGCAAGGCGGTCGTCGTCGTGGACAATGAGGACCGCGAGAACGAAGGTGACCTCATTTTCGCCGCTGAGCTCGCTACCCCGGAGCTCGTGGCTTTTATGGTGCGCTACAGCTCCGGCTACATTTGCGCACCGCTGCTCCCAGAAGACTGCGAGCGTTTGAACTTACCCCCGATGTTCGCGGTGAACCAGGACGTACGGCAGACCGCCTACACCGTCACGGTGGACCTGGCTAATGGTTCCACTGGTATCTCTGCCACCTCACGTTGCGAAACTATCCGCAGGTTGGCCGATCCCTCCTCTAAGCCCTCGGAATTTACCCGCCCCGGACACGTGGTCCCGCTCGCCGCGCGCCCGAATGGCGTGCTCGAACGTGACGGGCACACGGAAGCCGCCATCGATCTGGCTCGCTTGGCAGGCCTTCGCCCAGCTGGCGTGCTCTGTGAGATCGTCTCTGAAGAGGATCCCACGGACATGGCGCGCTCCCCGGAGCTGCGCCGCTTTGCCGACGCCCACGGGCTGACGATGATCTCCATTGAGCAGCTCATCGAGTGGCGTCGCCACAACGAACAGCAGGTTCACCGCCAAGTCGAAACTCGCCTGCCCACCGAGTACGGCGAGTTTCGCGCGGTAGGTTATTCGAATGACGTCGACAAGCGCGAGCACATCGCCCTTTTCGTTGGTGACGTGGAAAGCTATTCCGGTGCCGAGGATGTACCCGTTCGCGTTCACTCTGAGTGCCTTACAGGTGACGTCTTTTCTTCTCAGCGCTGTGACTGCGGACCGCAGCTGCAGGAATCCCTCCGTGCGGTGCAAGAAGCGGGACGCGGCATCGTCATCTACCTGCGTGGACAGGAAGGGCGCGGAATTGGCCTGGTCAACAAGCTCAAGGCTTACCGTCTGCAGGACGAAGGCCTCGATACCGTTGATGCCAACGTGGAGCAGGGCCTGCCGGAGGATGCACGCGAATACTCCGTGGCCGGACAAATCCTGCGCGACGTCGGCGTGAAGTCCGTGAACCTCTTGACCAATAACCCGCACAAGGGCGAGGGGCTGCAAGGCTTCGGCATTGATGCCACCGCGCGCACAGCGCTGGCTACCCCCGCCACAGCGGAGAACATCAGCTATCTGCGCACCAAGCGTGACCGAATGGGGCATGATCTGCCCCAGGTAGCCGAATGGGATCAGAAACACTCCTAGAGTTGGGATGAAGCGCTTCAGCGCCCCTAACCATCACGCATTGAGTATCAAGCTTTGAGCACAAGGAGCACACTATGAGCAAGGAAGGCCTGCCCACCCCGAACAATGTCTCCGGGGAAGGTATCCGCGTCGCCGTCGTTACCGCAACGTGGAACGCAGAGATCTGTGATCAGCTGCATCGTCGAGCACTCGAGACTGCCGAAGCCGCCGGCGCCGCGGTCACGCCCCTGCGCGTGGTCGGGGCCCTCGAGCTGCCCGTCGTGGCCCAAGCCGCCGCGCGCACCCATGATGCCGTGGTTGCGTTGGGCTGCGTTGTTCGTGGTGGCACCCCGCACTTTGATTACGTCTGCGATTCCGTGACGCAGGGCCTGACGCGCATCGCGCTCGATGAGTCGACCCCGGTGGCCAATGGAGTGCTGACGGTCAACGACTACGAGCAAGCCGTCGATCGCGCCGGCTTTGCGGACTCTGAAGAGGATAAAGGTGCCGAGGCCATGCACGCAGCTTTAGAAACCGTGCACACGTTGCGTACACTGAACGAGTCAAACCAAAAGTAGGCTGCCAAGTGCAACCACGCCGCCTGGCGTATCCGGCAGGGGGAGTGGCCTGCCTCAGCGGAGTGATGAGGAGATGGAAAACTCGATGACGGACTCACAGGTGCCTTCCGGGCACGAAGAGCGGGCACAGTCGGCCCATGCCAACCAGTCCTCCGCCTCTTCGCAGCCGGCTGCGTCGATGGCGGCCGGGGGACCAGGACGCGGCATGAGCGATGAGCAAATGCTGGCCTATACCAGCGCGGATCCTTTCGCCCAGACGTCGTCCAAGCCCTGGGAGTATGAAGTTACCTCTCCCTACCTGCGCAAGGTGGCCATCATCTGGATCATTCTCGTTATGGCCGCGCACCTTTTCATGGGCTTTACGGTGGGTCTGTCCTTTACCGGCGCGACGGTGACGACGATTGATAAGTTCGCTTTTCCCGGCGTCGGCGTGGTAATTTCCATTTTGTCTTGGCTGGCGCTGACTCGCCCGCGGCTGCGCGCGAACTCCGACGGGGTGGAGGTCCGCAATATCGTGGGAACCCGTTTCTACCCGTGGCAGGTCATCTACGGCTTGTCCTTCCCCGAAGGCTCCCGCATGGCGCGCATCGAGCTTCCGGACTTTGAATACGTGCCGGTCTGGGCCCTGCAGTCGGGCGATAAGGACGACGTGATCACCAATGTCCGCTCTTTCCGCGACCTAGAAGCCCGTTACATGCCGCAGGATGACTAGTGGCTGATCCCTCTCAGTACCGTCCCGCGCCCGGAAGCATCCCTACAGATCCGGGCGTTTATAAGTTCCGTGATGAGAACCGCCGGGTCGTCTATGTGGGCAAGGCAAAGAACCTGCGGGCGCGGTTATCCAATTACTTCCAGGACATCACTCAACTACACCCGCGCACTCGCCAGATGGTGCTGACGGCGGCCTCGGTGGAATGGACCGTGGTGGCCAGCGAGGTGGAAGCGCTGCAGCTGGAGTACACGTGGATTAAGCGCTTCGATCCGCGCTTTAACGTGATGTACCGCGATGATAAGACTTATCCCATGCTCGCGGTATCCGTTGGAGAGACCATTCCGCGTGCGTTTTTCTACCGGGGCCCACGCCGCAAAGGCGTGCGCTATTTCGGTCCCTATTCCCATGCCTGGGCGGTGCGTGAATCCCTGGATCTTCTCACTCGCATCTTTCCCATGCGTACCTGCGCCAAGGGTGTGTTCAACCGCCACGAGCGCTTGGGGCGGCCCTGTTTGCTGGGGTATATCGGCAAGTGCGATGCCCCCTGCATCGGCCGCGTTAGCCCGGAAGAACATCGCGATACGGTTAACCAACTCATCAGCTTCATGAACGGTAACACCGCACCCGTTCGCAAGCGGGTCACGCAGCGCATGGAGGAGGCCGCGGAGAACCTGGAGTTTGAATTGGCGGCCCGCCTGCGCGATGACTTGGGTGCCATCGACAAGTTGATGGAGCAGCAGGCAGTGGTGTTGCCTGATGGCACGGATGCGGACCTCATTGCGTTTAACTCGGATGAACTGGAAGCTGCAGTCCAGATCTTCCATGTGCGTTCGGGACGCATCCGCGGGCAGCGCGGCTGGGTTGTGGAGCGTTCCGGAGATCAGGCAACGACTGACGCGGTGCGCGAAGGCGAGCCAGATCCCGGTCTTCCGGCTTTGATCCAAAACTTCCTCATTCAGTTCTATTCCGACGCAGCGGAACGCCAGCGCCTGGAGGCTGAAGAAGACGCGAAGTTGGAGCGTAGGGGAGTGGACCAGGAATCCCATGCCGAGGAGCATCGTGGAAACGCTATTCCGCGGGAGATTTTGGTCCAGGAACTGCCCGATGAAGCCGATGAGGTCAAGATCGTTTTAGAGGAGCTGCGCGGCGCCCAGATCGATCTGCGCGTTCCGCAGCGAGGGGATAAGCGCGCGTTGATGGAGACCGTCGAGCGCAATGCCAAGGAGCAACTGAAACAGCACAAACTCAAGCGTGTTGGCGACCTCACTGCGCGCTCCGCCGCACTCCAGGAGCTGCAGGAAGCACTGGGCATGGATTCCGCGCCGTTGCGCATCGAGTGCACGGATATCTCCCACATTCAGGGCACCGATGTTGTGGCCTCCCTGGTGGTTTTCGAGGATGGGCTGCCCCGTAAGTCCGACTACCGGCGTTATCGCATCAAGGAAGCGGCGGGCGATGGCCGCTCGGACGATGTCGGTTCCATCGCCGAAGTCACCCGCCGCCGGTTTAAGCATCACCATGACGATAAGCGGGCGGTGCCTGACGAAGAGCTAGAGAACACCACCTTCGCTGAGGAGTTGGTGCGCGAAGAGGCGGCGAGCCAGACCAAACGCAGCTCTTATCCGCCTCAGCTCTTCATCGTTGATGGCGGCGCGCCGCAGGTGGCAGCCGCGCAAGCTGTGTTTGATGAGCTCGGCATCGTCGATGTGACACTCATCGGTCTGGCCAAGCGCCTAGAGGAGGTGTGGGTGCCTGGTGATGACGAACCGGTGATTCTACCGCGCAATTCGCAGGCGCTGTTTCTACTGCAGCACCTGCGCGACGAGGCCCATCGCGTAGCTATCTCTTATCACCGCCAGCAGCGTTCAAAGCGGATGCGCTCCTCCGTCCTCGACGCGGTCCCGGGCTTGGGGCCGCAGCGTCGCACGGACCTAGTGAAGCACTTCGGCTCGGTAAAGAAGCTCAAGGAAGCAAGCGTGGAGGACATTGCTGAGGTGAAGGGATTCGGCCCCAAACTAGCTCAGACCGTCTTTGATCACCTTCACGACTCTTAGGAGGGATTCCCACCGTATTCCTAGACAGGATTCCTACCGTGGCAACCACTTAAGTGGTAAGAATGGAGGCCATGACGTTGTTTGATTCTCCGCCCATTTTGATTACCGGCATGTCGGGCGGCGGCCTGACGTCGGCGGCAAAAGTGTTGGAGGATAAGGGCTACTACGTCGCCCACAACATCCCGCCGAAGGCCATCGTTGACCTCTTGAAGCTGTGTGCGCGTCCGGATTCTCCAGTTACGAAGATCGCCGCGGTCACCGACGTACGCTCCCGCATGTTCCCTGGTTCTTTGGCAGAAACCTTGGACGAACTAGAGCAGCTGGATATGAAGCCGACCCTGCTTTTCCTCGATGCGCGCGATGACGTGCTGATTCGCCGCTTCGATTCGGTGCGTCGCACGCACCCGCTGCAGGACGGTGAAACACTGAAGGCCGGCATCCAACGCGAGCGCGCCGCCGTGCAATCCATTCGTGAGCGTGCGGACATTATCATCGACACGACGAACCTGTCCGTTCATGACCTACGCCGTGCCATCGAGGCTGCCTTCGGTGACATGCGTGGGGAGCGCCAGCACGTCACGCTCCAGTCCTTTGGCTTCAAGCATGGTTCTCCGCGGGACGCTGACCTTGTCGTCGACGTCCGTTTTCTTCCCAATCCTTATTGGGTACCGGAACTGCGGGGCTACCGGGGCACCGATGAGCCGGTGTCGGATTATGTTCTGTCTCAGGACGCCGCTGAGCCTTTTATCGAGCGCTTCATCGAGATGTTGGACTCGATGCTCACGGGGTATCGCCACGAGGGGAAGAATTTCATCACTGTAGGCATTGGTTGCACGGGTGGGCACCACCGTTCCGTGGCCGTCACGGAAGAGATTGCCCGCCGCCTTAGCGAGCGCGGAGACTTGGATGTGAGCACCCTGCACCGAGACATCGCCCGCGACTAGGCGCGATACGTATCGAGAAGATTCGTATTCATTCCTTTTATTACATGACTGAAAGCTAGTACTTACGTGACGACTCTCCCACTCCACATGGCTAGCCTGGGCGGCGGCCATGGTCTTTATCAAACCTTGCTCGCTGCTCGCCGCACGGGCGCGGAGGCAATCTCCGCCATCGTCACCGTGGCCGATGACGGCGGTTCATCCGGCCGGTTGCGCCGCGAGATGGACATTATTCCGCCGGGTGATTTGCGCATGGCGCTCGCCGCTTTATCCAGTGATACGGAGGATGGCCAGCTGTGGGCTGAGACGCTTCAGCATCGCTTCCAGAGCACCGGAGCGATGGCCGGCCACGCCGTGGGCAACCTCCTCATCGCTGGACTCACTGAGGTGTTGGGGGATTTCCAGGCGGCTCTCGATGCCGTTGCCCGCTTAACGGAGTCGGCCGGCCGGGTACTGCCAGCCGTGAACTTACCTCTGGAGATTGAGGCGGATGTTTCTGGGCTTGACGACGACCCCCGTATCATTCGCTCGGTCCGCGGCCAGGTGGCTGTTGCATCGACCGTGGGGCAGGTGCGCCGGGTGCGCATCATTCCGGAGAAGCCTCGGGCCAACCCGGAAACCATTAGCGCGCTGCACGACGCGGACCTGATCACCCTAGGTCCTGGTTCCTGGTTTAGTTCCGTTCTCCCACACGTCCTGGTGCCGGATATCGTCGACGCGATTACCTCGTCGGATGCTCTCCGCGTGGTGGTGCTCAATCTTTCTGCTGAGCCGGGTGAGACCCAAGGTTTTTCTGCCGAGCGCCACCTGCATGTCCTAGCGCAGCACGCCCCGAGCCTGCGGGTAGACCGCGTTATCGTCGACGCATCCGGGCTTCCGAACGAGTCGGAGCGAGTCTTTGTCCAGCGCGCCGCCAGTGTTCTGGGCGCTACGGCAGTCTTCCGAGACGTGTGCCAATACGACGAGGACGGAAGGTCGATTAATAAGCACTGCCCAGACAAGCTGGCGCAGGTGCTCACCGAGCTTTACGCCGAGTATGCCGCCGATCGCGATGGCACAGCGGGAGCCCCAGACGCTCATCGCGGTTAAGCGCGCGATAGACTATGGGGCATTCATCGTTCACCGCCGCGTCTCGCCCACGCCAATCTGCGCGGTGCGCTACGTCCACGAGTTGAAAGGGGAGGCACGAGGTGTCTGCGTCATTGACCGATCAGGTCAAGGAGGAACTTACGGCGGTGTCCGTGCCGCGCCAGTCCGCCCGCGCGGCGGAGGTTGCCGCGATCCTCAGGTTCGCTGGCGAACTCCACATCACCGGGGACCGCGTGATGTACGAGGTGGAACTGGAGTCGCAGAGCGTAGCGAACCGCCTCGTCACCGCACTCGATGAGCTCTATTCGATTTCCGCCAGCACCCACGTCGCTGGGCCTGCGGCTTCGTCCAAGAAGAGTCGCGTGCAAGTGCGCATCACCACCGGTGCCAAGGAACTGACCAGACGCCTTGGTTTGGTAACCCGCTCCGGCCACCCCGTGGTGGGTTTGCCCCCACAAGTCATCTCCGGTTCTGTAGCCGATAATGAAGCAGCCTGGCGCGGCGCCTTCTTGGCGCAAGGTTCCTTGACCGAACCGGGCCGCTCCTCAGCGCTTGAGGTGACCTGCCCATGCCAGGAGGCTGCACTCGCTCTTGTCGGCTGCGCGCGCCGTTTGGGCGTGGCGGCGAAGACAAAGGAAACGCGCGGCGCGGACCGCGTCGTCGTGCGCGACGGCGACGCCATTGGCGCGCTGCTGACCCGTATGGGCGCCCAAGAGACGCGCCTGACATGGGAAAAAAAGCGGATCCAGAGAGAAGCCCACGATACGTCTCGCCGTCTCGATAATTTCGATGATGCCAACTTGCGCCGCTCTGCCCGCGCGGCCGTGACGGCTGCAGCACGCGTCGAACGCGCGATGGTCATCTTGGGCGATGACGTTCCGGAGCATCTCGCGGATGCCGGCCGCTTGCGCGTGCAGCATCGTGAGGCCTCTTTGGAAGAGCTCGGCCGCCTGGCTGATCCGCCAATGACTAAGGATGCGGTGGCCGGGCGTATTCGGCGCCTTTTGTCTATGGCGGACAAGCGTGCCAAGGAGCTTGGGGTCCCAGATACGACGAAGGCCGTCACTGAGGATCTTTTCGAAGAGTCCTAGTTACTCGTGCCCGTTCGGGCATTAGACCGGGTATCACGCCCGATTTCCGTGCGGCTGTTGCCGCATTTCTTTTTGGATTAATCCGCTCTTTTTTGCTTTAGTGAGATATCCCACCCCGCAGTGAAAGTCCCCAACATAATCCCACACAAACGGGCATATCTGCAGGTGTATAGCTCGAGGGTTGTCTCAAATTCTCTGCGACGGCCCAACCACTATACGCCTCTTTTTGGCCTCGTGCGACCACTCGTGTTGGGGACGGGCAGGAGCACTGCGGGATGCACAAACCGTGGGTACTATCGGCCGTGTTGGGAAAACCACCGAGCACGTCACGGAAGTGGCAGGGCAACGGTGCCGCAAGGACGGTCCACCGCACTGCCTATAAAGACAAAGTCTCGGAAGCCCCCACGATAGAACTTCACTCGATTATTTGAGGAGACATTACAGTGACCATTCGCGTAGGTATCAACGGATTTGGCCGCATCGGCCGCAACTTCTTCCGTGCAGTCGCACAGGGCAACAATGACCTCGAGGTCGTCGCAGTCAACGACCTGACCGACAACGCAACCCTGGCCAACCTGCTCAAGTACGACTCGGTGCTGGGCCGCTTCGACGGTGAGATCGAGCACGACGACGAGTCCATCACCGTCAACGGTCACAAGATTGCAGTCTCCGCAGAGCGCGATCCGAAGAACCTGAACTGGGGCGAGCACAACGTCGACATCGTCATCGAGTCCACCGGTTTCTTCACCGATGGTGAGGCCGCCAAGGCTCACATTGAGGCCGGCGCCAAGAAGGTCATCATCTCTGCTCCGGGCAAGAACGTCGACGCAACCTTCGTCTACGGCGTTAACTCCGATGAGTACGACGCTGAGAAGCACAACGTCATCTCCGCCGCATCCTGCACCACCAACTGCCTGGCCCCGATGGCCAAGGTCCTGCACGAGAAGTTCGGTATCGAGAAGGGCCTGATGACCACCATCCACGCCTACACCGGTGACCAGCGCATCCAGGATGCCCCGCACCGCGACCTGCGCCGCGCCCGCGCCGCAGCCGTCAACATGGTTCCGACCTCCACTGGTGCAGCAAAGGCCGTCTCCCTGGTTCTCCCGGAGCTGGAGGGCAAGCTCGACGGCTACGCAATGCGCGTTCCGACCATCACCGGTTCCGCCACGGACCTGACCTTCCAGGCATCCCGCGACGTCACCGCTGAGGAAATCAACGCTGCTATCAAGGAAGCCGCCACCGGCGAGTTCGGCGAGACCCTGGGCTACACCGAGGATCCGATTGTCTCCACCGACATCATCACCGACTCCCACGGCTGCATCTTCGATGCGGGCATGACCAAGGTTTCCAACGGCAACTTCGTCAAGGTCCTTGGCTGGTACGACAACGAGTGGGGCTACACCAGCCAGCTCGTGCGCACCACCTCCCTGGTTGCCTCCAAGCTCTAAAGTTGACTCTTTAGAATGACCACAGTGAACCAAGCTGTGATCGCCTGTGACAGCTCCACAGGCTAGACACCGGCCCATGCGCCACGCCTCACCCTCCATAATCTCGTGGCGTGCGCTGGGCCGATAGTCGTTTATAAGGAACCAGCACACTTTCCCATTGAATAGCATTAACCTTTAGCTTGAGTACCTACTTTTAAGGAGAACATCATGGCTTTCAAGACTCTGGACGACCTGCTCGCAGAAGGCGTCTCCGGCCGCCACGTCCTCGTCCGTTCTGACTTCAACGTCCCACTTGATGATGAAGGAAACATCACCGACTCCGGCCGCATCACCGCTTCCTTGCCCACCATCAAGGCCTTGATTGAAGGCGGTGCGAAGGTCATCCTGTCGGCGCACTTGGGCCGCCCGAAGGGCGAGGTCAACCCGAAGTACTCGCTGGCCCCAGTAGCAGAAGCTCTGTCTGAGGCACTGGATCAGTATGTCGCCCTCGCCGGGGATGTCAGCGGCGAGGACGCCCACGAGCGCGCTAACGGTCTCAACGAGGGCGATGTCCTGTTGCTGGAGAATGTCCGCTTCGATCCACGCGAGACCTCGAAGGACGAGGCAGAGCGTGGCGCCTTCGCTGATGAACTCGTCGCCCTGGCTGCAGACAACGGCGCCTTCGTCTCCGATGGTTTCGGTGTCGTTCACCGCGCGCAGGCTTCCGTGTACGACGTGGCCAAGCGCCTGCCTGCTTACGCCGGCAAGCTCGTGCAGAAGGAAGTGGAAACCCTGGCGGCGGTAGCAGAGAAGCCAGAGCACCCGTACGTTGTCGTTCTTGGCGGCGCCAAGGTATCCGACAAGCTTGGTGTGATTGAGGCGCTTGCCGGTAAGGCCGACAACGTCATCATCGGCGGCGGAATGTGCTACACCCTCCTGGCAGCACAGGGCTACAACGTCCAGAACTCCCTGCTGCAGGAAGACCAGATCGACAACTGCAAGGAGCTGCTGGAGCGCTTCGGCGACAAGATCGTCCTGCCGGTCGACCTCGTCGCTGCCACCGAGTTCAATGCCGATGCAGAAAATAAGGTTGTGGGCCTCGACGGTATCCCGGAGGGATGGATGTCCCTCGATATCGGACCGGAATCGGTGAAGAAGTTCGATGAGGTCATCGCTTCCTCCAAGACCGTCTTCTGGAACGGCCCGATGGGTGTCTTCGAGATGGAAGCCTTCTCCAAGGGCACCGCAGGTGTGGCGCAGTCCATCATCGATGCCACGGCCAAGAATGGTTCCTTCACCGTCGTGGGTGGCGGTGACTCCGCAGCTTCCGTCCGACTGCTCGGCCTCGACGAGGACGGCTTCTCCCACATCTCCACCGGTGGTGGTGCTTCCCTGGAGTTCCTGGAAGGCAAGGAGCTGCCGGGCGTCAAGGTCCTGGAATCCTAATCAACCATCCTCTCAACACAGTCTGACTTCGAGAAAGGCTAATCATGGCACGTACCCCGCTTATCGCTGGTAACTGGAAGATGAACCTCGACCACAAGGAAGCTATCGGCTCCCTGCAGAAGTTCGCTTTCTCCTTGCCGAAGGAATACTACGAAAAGGTCGACGTGGCTTTTATGGTCCCGTTCACCGACATTCGCACGGTCCAGACGCTTGTCGACGGCGACGACCTGCAGTTCACCTACGGCGCGCAGGACATCTCCAAGCACGAGTCCGGCGCCTACACCGGTGAGGTATCCGGCAAGATGCTCTCCGCCCTGGGCTGCTCCTGGGCAGTGGTGGGCCACTCCGAGCGCCGCGAGTACCACGGCGAAACGGATAAGCTCGTCGCAGAAAAGGCCGCAGCGGCGTTGGCCAACGGTATCAGCCCCATCGTGTGTGTCGGCGAGCCCTTGGATGTCCGCGAGAAGGGCACTCACGTCGATTACGTGGTGACCCAGACCCGCAACTCCCTGGAGGGCCTGTCCGCTGAGGATCTGGCAAAGACCGTCATCGCTTATGAACCTGTCTGGGCTATCGGCACCGGCAAGGTTGCTTCCGCTGAGGATGCACAGGAAGTGTGCGCAGCTATTCGTCAGCTCGTCCGCGAGCTCGGCGGCGACGAGGTTGCCGAAGGCATCCGCATCCTCTACGGCGGCTCCGTCAAGGTGGACTCTATCGCGGAGATCGTGGGCAAGCCCGACGTTGACGGTGGTCTCGTCGGCGGCGCCTCCCTCAAGGGCGAGGAGTTCGCAAAGCTGGCGGCTAACGCCGCCCAGGGCGCCTAATCTCCCCGCATCCTGCCGTGGCGGGTCGGAATAGTTTCTGGCCCGTCACGTGGTGTATCATCGAGGATTATTGCGCGCGCTGTCTTCGCGCCCTTTTTTCCACGCGTGACGGTGGCTCACCACGGTGATTCACTAACGCGCGTCATACTCACTGTACATACGCGTAAACAAGGAACTACTTCATGATCTTGGCACTGGAAATCCTCCTCGTGATTGCCGCAATCTTGATGACTATCTTCGTGCTGCTGCACAAAGGTAAAGGTGGTGGCCTGTCGAGCCTCTTCGGCGGCGGCGTGCAGTCCAACCTCTCTGGTTCCACCGTGGTAGAGAAGAACCTTGACCGCTACACCGTGGTCATGGTGGTTATCTGGCTTGCCTGCATCGTGGCTCTGAACCTGCTGCAGGCTTATAGCTAAAAGGTCTTTCGGCCCCGCCGCACATACGCCAAACGCCGCGTCCCTCCTCCAATAAAGGTGAAGGACGCGGCGTTGTAGTTTTCATTGGCGGCCCTAGAGAAGCCGCCGGGGAGCTGTTGTTAGAGACGCTGCGCGGCATCGTCGCTTAAGAACAGCAGCGTTTCCTCAGTGCCCTGAGCACCTGCGGCCGGCCAGTCCTCAGCCGCAGCGCCAGCCACGAGGTGGGAGACAGCCTCGGCCTTCTCCTCACCGGAAACCAGGAACCAAATGCGCTGGGAGCGGTTGATGGCCGGGTAAGTCAACGTAACGCGCTCAGAAGGCGGCTTGGGGGAGTCGTGGACCGCGAAGGCATAGTCGGTGTCTTCATAGACCGCTTCTGAATGCGGGAACAGGGAGTTAATGTGGCCTTCGTGACCCATGCCCAGCAGGTGAATATCGAAGCCTTCCGGCGCAAAGTCACGGATCTCGCCCTCATAGGCTTGTGCTGCGTGCTCCATGGATACGGCTCCCAAGTCATAGCCGTGAATGTGGCGCTCCGGGATATCCACGTGTGCCAAGAGAGCCTCACGGGCTTGGCCCTCGTTAGAGTCCGGATCGCTTACCGGCACGTTGCGCTCATCGCCGAAGAAAACATGGATGCGCGTCCAGTCCACAGCCAATGCTGGGTAGTCGCTGCCTTGCTGTTGAGCGGCGTCGTGAAGCCGTGCCAGCTCGCGCAGCATGCCGATTCCTGCTCCGCCACCGGTGAGCACGACGCGGGCGACACCATCCTTGTGGAGGCCGCCGCCTGGGGCTTGAATCGCCGCAACCGTCTCAATAAAGGCGAGTGCGGCGGAGGATATGAGCTCGTCGATGTCGCTAACGCGGCGAAGCGTGACCATGGTGCAGAAAGATCCTTCTGAATGATGAGACTAGGAAACGATGAAATGATTATGCCTACACACTGTAGTCCACGCGGGCTAAGGCGCGGAGAGCGTGAGCGTATGTCTTATCCGCATCGAGATGGCGGAGTTCTTCCGAAAGCACTTCTGCTTCGGAACGCACCGCGAGGCTAACGAGTGATTCCGGGGAGCCCGGAACACTGACCTTCACTGTCGCAGGGTCAACGACAGTGACGCTAACATCGGCAGTGGGACGTTGGAAAACCACCGAGGTAATCGGGAAGGTACCCGCCGCGCAGTCCGACACAGTACGGGTAACGGGGACGGAGAGGGCGTCGAGAAGCCAGCCGGCAGCAAAGTCGACGGCGGCGTGGTGCTCGGCACCGGAGATCTTCACAGAGGTGATCGGTTCGTGCGGGAACCTGTCGAGGGCCGAAGCGACGATACCGCGCCAGAGGGTGATGGCACCCCACGACATGTCGGAATCTCCGGGCTTATAGCCAGAGGAGAGCACGTGGAGGTCGTACTGATCGACTCCACTGCCGAAGGCAACGTTGGTAATACGGCGCTGGGCCAGCGCACCGATCGGAACAGAGGACGGGGACGGCGGGCATGCCGTAGGCCACCACGCCACGATTGGTGTATCGGGAAGAAGCAGTGGAGTCACTACCGCTTCTGCCTGATCCGCGAGGGCGCCATGCAGGTGCATGACGACGATCTCCGAGGCACCCGCTTCGCCACCGACGCGCAACTCGGCGTCGAGCCGAGTGTCCTCGTCGAGATTTCCAGTAGCGATGACGATGACACGGGAAGGGTGCTCGTGGGAGGCATCGCGCACCGATGCGAGCAGGTTGTCCAGGTCATCGCCCTCTTCGGTCATGACGATGAGCGTGAGGACCCGGCCGGTCGTGAGCGTGTAGTGCTCCTGCATCTCTACAAGCTTCTTAGAGATCTTGCGCGTCGTCGTATCGGGCAAGGGGATAATCATAAGGCCATTCCTCCTAAGGACCTACGGACGGCGCCAGGAATGACCCCGGCGGCGCAGCATTCTATTAGCGGACTCCGGCCCCCACGTGCCAGCGCGGTATTGCTCCGGCTGTCCGATACTGGACCAGTACTCAATGATGGGGTCGAGGATGGACCACGACAGCTCCACTTCCTCGTTGGTGGGGAAGAGGGAGGACTCGTCCAAGAGGGCGTCGAGAATCAGGCGCTCATAGGCTTCCGGCGATTCTTCCGTAAAGGCCTCGGCATAGGCGAAGTCCATGTTGACGTCACGCACCTCCATGGTGGAGCCCGGAACCTTGGAACCAAAGCGCATGGTGACGCCTTCATCAGGTTGGACGCGGATCACCACGGCATTTTGGCCCAGCGCATCGGCTTGGCCCTGATCAAAAGGCTGGTGCGGGGCGGTCTTAAACACCAGTGCAATCTCGGTTACGCGGCGGCCCAGCCGCTTGCCGGTACGTAGGTAGAAAGGAACGCCCGCCCAGCGACGGGAATTGACCTCGAGGGTACACGCGGCATAGGTCTCCGTCGTGGACTCCGGATCGAATCCTTCCTCCTCCCGCAGGCCCTTGACATACTCTGAGCCTTGCCAGCCGGCGGAGTACTGGCCGCGGGCGGTGGTCTTGTTGAGCGGGTGTACCGCGTTGGTGGCGCGCAGCACCTTGATCTTTTCCGCCTGGAGCGCCTCTGGGTCGAAGGAGGAGGGTTCCTCCATGGCGACGAGGGCTAATAGCTGCAGGAGGTGATTCTGGATGACGTCGCGCGCAGCGCCGATGCCGTCGTAATAGCCGGCACGTCCGCCCAATCCGATGTCTTCGGCCATCGTGATCTGCACGTGATCGATGTAGTGCGCGTTCCACATCGGCTCGAAGATCTGGTTGGCAAAGCGCAGCGCCATGATGTTTTGCACCGTTTCCTTGCCCAGGTAATGATCGATGCGGAACACCGAAGACTCCGGGAAGACGGCATTGACGATCTCATTGAGCTGGCGCGCGGAAGCCTGATCGTGGCCGAAAGGTTTTTCAATGATGACGCGGCGCCAGGAGCTTTCCGTGCTGTCCGCCATACCGACGCGCTCTAGCTGGTGGCAAATATCGGAGAAGAACTCTGGTGGAACCGAAAGATAATAGGCCCAGTTTCCGCCGGTGCCGCGGGAAGCGTTGAGCTCAGACAACCGGGCGGAGAGCTTATCAAAGCCAGCGTCGTCGAAGTTGCCTTGGACAAACTCGATTCCTTTGGCGAGGTGCTCCCACACATGCTCACTGAAGGTGGTTCGGGCACCCGCTTCGGCAGCCTCGCGGACGTAGTCGCAAAAGGCTTGCTTGTCCCAGTCGCGGCGGCCGTAGCCAACCAGCGTGAAGCCGGCGGGCAGCAGCCCTCGGTTGGCCAGGTCGTAGATGGCAGGGAGGAGCTTTTTGCGCGCCAAGTCACCCGTGACGCCGAAAATCACCATGCCGGATGGCCCGGCGATACGTGGTAGGCGCTTGTCCTTCGCGTCGCGCAACGGGTTGACCCACGCGCTGGTAGTGCTCACTAAGTGTCCTTTCGGTCTGTGTGAGATTAGTCCAACAGCTCAGCATAGCGACACGCGCCCCGCCGGCCACAGTTGGATGGCCGTTGGTGGCGCGCGCCGATGGTGAGCACTTAAAACCTCATGCTCTTTTAGGAGAGGCGGTCTGTCATCGAGGCAAGCAGTTCCTCCCACGCATCGACGAACTTGTCGACGCCCTCCTGCTCGAGCACGGTGAAAACATCGGCGAAGTCGATGCCGACAGCCTCCAGCTGTGCCCATACCTTCTCTGCGTCGTCAGAAGCTTCAGTCAGTGTATCGCCGTGCAGGTTCCCCTGCGCAAGAACCGCATCAATGGTTTTCTCGGGCATCGTGTTGACGGTCTCCGGCCCAGCGAGCTCGGAAACGTACAAGGTGGCAGGGTAGTCAGGGTTTTTGACTCCCGTCGACGCCCACAGTGGCCGCTGCGGGTGGGCACCGGAAGGCAAGTCGCTACCGTTGTCCTTGAACTCCTTCAGGAAAAGCGCATAGGCGCGTTGGGCGTTGGCCACGCCGGCCTTTCCACGCAGCGCGAGGGCTTCATCAGAGCCGTTCAACTCGAGGCGCTTGTCGACTTCGGTGTCCAAGCGGGAGACAAAGAAGGAGGCCACGGAGTGAATAGTGGAGATATCCTTACCTGCTTCGGCGGCGCGCTGAATTCCCTCCTTGTAGGCGGCAATCACCTGCGCGTAGCGTTCGACAGAGAAGATCAGGGTGACGTTGACGGAAATACCTTCTGCCAGAGCATCGGAGATGGCGGGAAGGGAACCGTCGGTTGCCGGGATCTTGATCATGAGGTTGGGGCGGTTGACCTTGGACCACAGCTCGCGGGCCTGTGCCAAGGTTGCCTCCGCATCCGCTGAGATTCGTGGATCAACCTCGATGGACACCCGCCCATCCCGGCCATCGGTTGATTCATAGATCTCGGTGAAGAGATCGCAGGCATTGCGGACATCGTCGATGGCGAGCGAGTACACCGCGTCGTCCGCGGTAGCGGACTTTTCCTTCAGCGCTGCGATGTCGGCATCGTAGGAGGTGCCGGAGGACATTGCGGCAGCAAAGATCGCTGGGTTCGTGGTGACACCCACGATGGACTTGGTGTCGAGGAGTTCGCGGAGGTTGCCGGAATCCAAGCGCTCGCGGGAGAGATCATCGAGCCACGTCGAGGTACCGAGACGGGCCAGCTCATCAATATGTGTCATGGTGTGTGCAGGGTCCTTTCGTATTGGACAGCAGTAGGGAGGGAATCAGCCTGCCTGAGCAGCGGTGAGGGACTCGCGGGCGGCGTCAGCAACGGCCTCGGCTGTGAAGCCGAACTTCTCAAAGAGCTCCGCAGCAGGTGCGGAAGCACCGAAGTGCTCCAAGGACACGGTGCGGCCGAAAGTGCCGGTGTACTTGTGCCACGGCATGGAGACACCGGCCTCGACGGAGACGCGTGCGCGTACCGAGGAGGGGAGGACGGATTCGCGGTAGGAAGCGTCCTGCTCATCGAACCACTCCAGGCACGGTGCGGAAACGACTCGGGTGGCAGTACCTTCAGCCTCGAGCTGCTTGGCGGCTTCAACAGCGAGCTGCACCTCGGAGCCGGTGGCGATAATAATCACGTCTGGGGTTTCCTTCGATGCCTCAACAAGGACGTAAGCGCCGCGGCGTACGCCTTCAGCCGCCTTTTCCTTGGTGCCCTCAAGCACTGGAAGATTCTGGCGGGACAGCGCTAGGCCCTTCGGCGCGGCCTTGTACTCGAGTGCTGCCGCCCACGCCTGGGCCGTCTCGTTAGCATCGGCCGGGCGGATGACGGAGAGGTTGGGGATGGCGCGCAGGGCAGCAAGCGTTTCCACCGGCTGGTGGGTGGGGCCGTCCTCGCCCAGCCCGATGGAATCGTGCGTCCAGACGTAGTAGGTATCGGTGGACATGAGCGCACCGAGGCGCACGGCGGGGTACTGGTACTCAGAGAAGATAAGGAAGGTACCGCCGTAGACGCGGGTATTGCCGTGCAGCGCAATGCCGTTCATGATGGCGGACATGGCGTGTTCACGAATACCGAAGTGCAGGTTGCGGCCATAAGGTGTGGCGGTCCAGGCATTCGTGGTGATGGACTCGGGGCCAAAGGACTCCGCGCCCTTGATCACCGTGTTGTTGGAGCCTGCCAGGTCGGCGGAACCGCCCCACATCTCCGGCAGGGAGGCCGCAAGTGCTTGAATGGCGGCTTCAGAAGCCTTGCGCGTTGCCAAGGATTCGCCCGCTTCCCAGGACGGAAGTTCTGCGGCGAAGTCAGCCGGCAGCTCGCGAGCCTGGAGGCGGTCGAAAAGCTTCTTCTCTTCCGGGTTGGCAGCTGCCCACGCGTCAAACTTTTCCTGCCACTCTGCGTGCTTTGCAGCACCGCGAGCGGTCAGCTCGCGGGTGTGCGCGAGGACTTCTTCGTCGATGTGGAAGGACTGCGCCGGATCGAAGCCGAGGACCTCCTTGGTGGCGGCTACCTCATCCTCGCCGAGGGCTGCGCCGTGGACGCCGCCGGTGTTCATCTTGTTCGGTGCCGGGTAACCAATCACGGTTTTAACTCGGATGAAGGAGGGGCGGGAGGTTTCTGCGCGTGCCGCGGCGGCAGCTGCTTCGATGGCTTCGACATCTTCGCCGGACTCCACGGTCTGCACGTGCCAGCCATAGGCCTCGTAACGCTTGGCGACGTCCTCGTTGAAGGCAATGTTGGTATCGTCCTCGATGGAGATGCGGTTGTCATCCCAGAAGACGATGAGATTGCCCAGCTTCTGGGTGCCTGCCAACGAAGAAGCCTCAGCGGTGACGCCCTCTTGCAAGTCACCGTCGGAGGCGATGACGTAAACGAAGTGATCGAAGGGGGATTCGCCGGCTGGGGCAGAGGCATCGAACATGCCACGCTCCTTGCGCGCGGCCATGGCCATACCGACCGCGGAAGCCAGGCCCTGGCCCAGCGGGCCGGTGGTGATCTCCACGCCGTCGGTGTGGTGAACCTCCGGGTGACCCGGGGTCTTCGAGCCCCAGGTACGCAGCGACTTGAGGTCTTCCATCTCCAGACCGAAGCCGCCGAGGAAAAGCTGGATGTACTGCGTCAGGGAAGAGTGCCCAACGGAAAGTACGAAGCGGTCGCGCCCTGCCCAGTGAACATCAGCCGGATCGTGGTTAAGCACGCGCTGGTAGAGCGTGTAGGCCAGCGGTGCCAGGGACATGGCGGTACCGGGGTGGCCGGAGCCGCAGTTCTGGACGGCGTCGGCAGCTAGGACGCGCACGGTATCCACGGCGCGAGTGTCGAGGTCACTCCAGTCCGAAGGATAACGGCGCTGAACCATAGCCTGCAGTTCCGGGGACAACTTCTCGTTCGACACGGCGAAAACCTCACTTCGCTTCTGGAAACAGATATACCGTTAATCAGTGTAAAGGTTTTTCGATCTTCGGCGGGGGGATTATATAAACCAGGTTTCGGGCGGTAGTCTGGCATGGTTGACGCTGTTGCCCCGCTGCCAGCCAGTGGGCGGCGACTATCCCCGAAGAACGCTTGGGGGATTCGCCACAAAGTTCTCGGGAACTTTTTAGTGCGGGCAGCCGACCAGTACGTCAGACCCATAAGCCATACACCCACGTGCCGGATATACGGAGGATTGTTCCTTGGAGACCATCAAGGCCTATTTTGCGCTAACGAAACCGAGGATCATTGAGCTCCTCCTCGTGGCGGCAATCCCGGCTATGCTCCAGGCGCAGCGTGGTTTCGAGGCAGTGTCCTCCAACTTCTGGCTCATCGTCTCCACCATCTTCGGTGGATGGATGGGTGCCGCGGCTGCCCACACGTTTAACAACGTCGTCGATTATGAGATCGACCAGAAGATGCAGCGCACCCGTGCCCGGCCGCTAGTGCGCAAGACCATTTCGCGACGCAATGCCGCGATCTTCGCGTGGATCATGTTGGCGCTATCCGTCTTTTGGCTGGGTGTGTTAGCTAACTCGTGGTTGGCTGCGTTCTTCGTGCTCTTGACCAACTTCTTTTATGTCATCGTCTATACGAAGTTCCTCAAGATGCGGAACTCCCAGAACATCGTCTGGGGCGGCCTCGCTGGCTGTATGCCCGCCATGGTGGGTTGGGCCGTCATTCGTGATAACGCACCGGCGGGGGAGCCGGACCGTTGGTGGCAGGCCGTGGTGCTGTTCCTCATTATCTTCTTCTGGACACCACCCCACACCTGGGCGCTGGCGATGAAGTACAAGGAGGACTACCGCAAGGCCGGGGTGCCGATGCTGCCCGTCGTTGCCGGGGAAGTAGAGGTGACCCGGCAAATCGTGTGGTACACGATCGGAACGGTTATTGTGACCTTCCTTATTATCCCTGCGGCCTCGTGGATCTACTTGGTGGCCGCGGTGTCTTCCGGCGCGGTCTTCCTCTGGATGGCGATTCGCCTGCACCAAGGGGTGAAGAAGGGCGCAAAGGTCAAGCCCATGCGCCTGTTTATCTACTCCAACAACTATCTGTCGGTGCTCTTTATCGGCCTGTCCATCGACGCCGTCGTGGGCTGGGAGCCCATCGGGCGCATGCTGGGCTGGTCGGCTGCGCTGTTCTAGCGAGCTAGTCTTCGCGTACCCGGAGGACGATCGAGCCGGTGGTCTTGCGCTCTTGGAGGTCGCGGTGGGCGTGAGCGGCTTCGGCGAGCGGATATTCCGCCGAGATGCGGAAGTCGAGGTCGCCATCGATGACCGCCTGAACAACAGCCTGGGCGCGCATCTGGAACTCGCCTTCCTGGGAGGTCCAAGCGCCGAGTGACGGGCGGGTGAGGAAGATGGAGCCGTGCTTGTTCAGCAGCTGCGGGTCCATCGGCGGGACGGGGCCCGACGCGGCACCGAAGAGCGCTACCGTGCCGCGCGGTCGTACAACCTCAAGGGATTCACCGAAGGTGGCTTTGCCGACGCCGTCGTAGACCACGTCCACGCCGCGCCCACCGTTGTGACGACGCACCTGCTCGGCCAAGCCGCTGCTGTAGCGGAACACGTGGTCTGCGCCCGCGCCATAGGCCAGCTCTTCCTTCTCATCCGTGGAGACCACGGAATAGACGGTGGCGCCCAGGGACTTGGCCATCTGGGTAAGGATTAAGCCCACGCCGCCCGCACCGGCGGTGATCAGACAGGATGCTCCTTCCCCTAGCTGATACACACCGTGGGTGAGGTAGTGCGCCGTCATGCCCTGCAGGAGCATCGAACCGGCGACGGCGGAGGGAATCTCGTCGGGGACGGCCACCACGCGGTCTCGCGGCACGCAGACTTGCTCCGCATAGGATCCGAAAGCGTGATCCCAGGCCACCATCGTGCCCGGGGCAATTTCTCCCTGGGGGTCGTGCACAACGCGTCCGGTTCCTTCGAGTCCGATGATGAAGGGCACGGAGGCGTTGTAGATGCCTTCGCGGTAGTAGGTGTCGATGTAGTTGACACCGGCCACGGAGACGTCGACAAGCAGCTGTTCCTTCGTCGGCGTGGGGGATTCTACCTCGGCGTAGGTGAGGACCTCGGGCCCTCCGGTCGTGGTCACCTGAATAGCATGCATGGTGTCTAGGCTAAACGAAGCCAAGGGCTCCGCGCAGCAAAAAGCGCCGCCATCCTCACTTCCTGGTGAGAACGGCGGCGCTACGAGTACCTGTTGTAGTGGCTTTACTGGCTCCGCTGACTCTGCTTAGCCTTGGGCGGCGGGAACGTTCTCGTCACCGCGCTGGGCAGTGCTTGCAGTAGTGTCATCCTCGTTTCCGACGCGGCGCAAGCCATGCGCCCACAGCACGGCGGTGAAGGCCGTGACCACTGAGGACATGCCCACGTGGAAGGGAACAGTCCAGCGAGGGATGTGGAGATAGAACTGGGTGACACCGATAGCCCACTGGATAACGATGCAAGCAATGAGCACCCAGCCGGCCTTCTTGGCCACCTTGGGAGCGCCGGTGCGGTGCAGGAGGAAGACCACGATGAGCGTCAGCGCCAAGTAGACGTACATGCAGACCGCGTGAATGATGGCCATGCCATAGGTGTCCACGCCGAGGCGGCCCTCCATGCCCACACCGGCATCACCGGAGTGAGTACCCGAGCCAGTCACAAAGGTGCCGGTCAGCAGAACGATGGACAGGGCTACAGTGGCCACCACCGCGAGGGTGCGCACTGCGGCGGGGAAGAGGCGAGTGGGAGTGCCGTCATCGGGCTCGTTAATACGGGAGAACAGCATGGCCGCAATCCACACTAGGACCATAGATGGGAGGAAGTGAATTGCCACACTCCACCAAGAAAGCTTCAGCACGACCGACAGAGCGCCGATGAGTGCCTGCACGAAAACACCTGCGAGCCCCGCCCAGGCATAGACCTTGAGCTCCTTGCGACGCTGCGCCTTGTGGACCACCACAATGCTGGCGATGGCCGCGGCAGCCACAACAAAAGTCAGCAGGCGGTTGCCGAACTCAATGGCCTGGTGGAGCATGGGAGCCGCGCCCTGGATGGGAACCAAGGAACCAGGGTGGCAGTTAGGCCAGGTGACGCAACCAAGACCGGAGCCGGTGACGCGCACGATGGAACCCGATACCGTAATGCCGCCCTGGCAGAGCAGGAGGATGAGCGCGACGATGCGCTGCGTCTTCACCGAGGGACCGGTGGACGGCGCAGCGGGCGCGGTGGAATGTTGAGGAGAGGAAATATTGGCGGTACTCACGGCTACTCAGCCTACCGCCCGGCCCCATCCGGGAACCAATATCGACGGGTGGGTCACACCGCGCAAGGGAGAAGAATCACTTTTAGCCCTCGAAGCGGAACCAACGCACCGCGGCAAACGACGCCACCGCTGACCACCCGACGAGTACAAGGAGCTCAATGCCCGGGAAAGACCCGTTCAGGGCGGTATCGAGACCGGCGGCCATGGCCACCGTGGGCACTAGGGTGAACACCCCGTTATCACCGAGCCCCTGGGAAAACATGACCCAGCCGACGGTGCCGAGGAGGATGAACCAAATGAGGTTGGCCACCGCCAAGACCACCTCCGAACTCAGTGTGCCGCCGAGCAGTAGGCCTAAGGCCGTAAACGTAGCCACACCCAAGGCGAGCGTGAGCACACCGATGGCCGCACCCCCAGCGGTGATCCGCAGCCCCAGGAAGGCGGCAATCGTCCCCAGCACAAGGACCTGCAGCACCACCATCGACAGCACGGCGAGAATCTTTCCCACCACGATGGCCCAGGCAGGAACGCCTGAAGCGCCTGTGCGCTTCAGCGCACCATAGCGACGGTCGAAGGCCAAGGAGATGGCCTGACCCGTGAAACCGGAGGAGGTCGCCGCAACGGCCAGCACCATGGGGAAGATTTCCTCCACGCCGTGGCCAGTGCTGTCTTGCAGTGTCGCGGCGCCGATCAGGATGGCCACAGGGATGATGATGCTCAGCAGCTGCTGCTCACCGTGGCGCAGCATGAGCTTGGATTCGATAGCCCCTTGGGCACGTGCCATAGCCGCTACGCCCACGCGCTGCGGGTGCGGGCTAAAAGTGCCGGGTGCGAAGGTGCTCATGGAGCTTCTCCTTGTTCAAACAACTTGATAAAAGAATCGTGCTAAATGGCCGAGGGCGGTTCTAGCTGCGCATGTCGCGGCCCGTGAGATCGAGGAAGACTTCCTCGAGATTCCGGTGTGAGGTGTGCAGGTTGCGGAGGATGACGTTTTGCGCGGCCAAGCATGAAGCCAGCGCTGCGATGCCGGCGGGGCTGGCCTCCGAGGTGAGACGGTAGTGCAGGGGGCGGAGAGCTTCCGCCGCGATGCCGGCGTCCCGCAGTGCTTCGAGGTCCACCGGTGTTGCGGTATCGAAATTCACCTGCGGAACATCGGCCGAGTCCGTCAGCGATGCTGCGGTGCCGCTCGCCACGAGTTGTCCGTGGTCAATGATGACGACGCGGTCGCTGAGCGCTTCCGCTTCATCCATGAGGTGCGTGGTGAGGATGACGGTTACGCCATCGGCCCGGAGGGCGCGGATGAGGTCCCACACGGCAAGGCGCGACTGGGCATCCATGCCCGCGGTGGGTTCATCGAGAAAGACCAACTCTGGGCGCCCGATGATCGCTAGGGCTAGGGAGAGACGTTGTTGTTGCCCGCCGGACAGGCGGCGGTAGCTGCTCTTCGCCACCCCGCGCAGTCCGAGCGTGTCCAGCAGCCACTCCGGGTCCAAGGGATTCTCGTTATAGGAGGCGCTAAGCTCAAGCATCTCCTTGACTTTGATTCCGGAATAGGAGCCGCCGCCCTGCAGCATGATGCCGATGCGGGAGCGCACGGCATCGGGATTGCGCGCGGGGTTAAGCCCCAGCACCTCGATGCGGCCCGACGTGGGCTTCTTGAAACCCTCACACATCTCGATGGTGGTGGTCTTACCTGCACCGTTAGGGCCCAGCAAGCACAGGATCTCGCCGTAATTGGCGCGGAAACTCAGCCCGTTCACTGCGTTGACGTCGCCATAGGTCTTCATGACGTTATCTAAGACAAGAGCTGATGTAGTCACGAATCGCTAGTTTAGGACACGCACGCCCGCCCTGCGCAAAGCAACCCACCCCACGCCGGCGAGGACGAGGAATGTCACCAAGGCGGCGAGGTAAATGACGAAGACTGTCCCTGGGGGAAGGCCGAGGCCGCGGGGAAGCACGATGAAACTCATGAACCCGGAGTAGATGATCACAGCCATGCGGAAGAAGCGTCGGTTGGCCCAAGCCGCCAGCGGCAGCACCGCCCACAGGATGTACCAGGGTTGGACGACGGGGAAGAACACCACGAGCACGAAGGTCGATACCCCCAGGCCGCCCACGGGGTGGATGGCGCCGCGGTAGGTGGCAAAGAGCATGCGGATCATAAAGCCCGCGGCAATGATGACGCCCACAGTCCGGGTCACGGTGAGGATGGCCTCGGTGTGATCACCCAATCCCAACAGCATCCCAAGGAAGCCGGCGCCGACGCCTACGGAGGTCGTCGCAGACAGCCACGACCGGATGGTGGCCGCGCCGCCCTGGCCAAAGACCCAACCAATGTCGATCCCCGTGAGTACCGTCACTGCGGCGATGGAGGTGGCAAGCAGGAGAAGCTGCGCGGCCCCGGCGCCCAGCACTGCCCGCACGCCGGACACGCCGTGCTTGTCGACGAGCCTGCGTGCCGCCGCCATGCCAACGAACCCGAGGCCGATAAAGCCAGTCACCTTGACCATTCCGGCACACGAGATCAGGACGCCAGATGCGATAAACAGCGACCATGCTCGCCAGCGGGCCTCGTGGGAATCGTTAACCGCCCGCAACCCCAGCTCCACACCGACGAGAGCTAGCCCCAGCATGAAGGATTCATTGTGGATGCCTCCGACGAGGTGGAGGATGGTCAAAGGGTTAAGGATGCCCAGCCACAGCGCTGCCTCCGGGGATACTCGGCAGCGCGTAGCAAGCCGCGCGATGGCCCAACCGGCGGCGATGATACCGACGAGGGACAGTACCCGGTGCAGGACAACACCCCAGATAATGGAGTCGTTGGTCAGCCAACTGACCACCGCCGCTACACCTAGCGCCACAGGGCCATAAGGGGAAGGTGAGTTCGCCCAGATGAACGGGACGGAGCGGGCCAGGTCGTTATCGGCGCCTAGTAGCTCCACCGGCCCCGCCGAATAGGGATCGAGGCCTTGGAGCACGATGGAGCCGTTAGCGAGGTAGGAGTAAATGTCCTGCGTGAACAGGGGAGCGGTCACCAAAAGCGGGAGAACCCACCCTAGCCAGGTGCGCCACATCTGGCTCTGCGTGACCACCCGGGGCGAGTGGCTAAAGCGCCGAACCTTGGCCGGCTTCTGTAGGCGCAGGGGCGCGCCCACCAGCGGTGCCATGCAAATCCACGCCGTGACCATGAAACCGACCCCGATGAACACGATGGCGGAGGCTGACTGCAGCATCCGCGTCATGAGCGAGCCAAAAGGCAGAGACTCATAGGGGTTGCCCACCACCGGAAGCGCACCGGCGCCCAATCCGCCGAGCGCAATGAGTAGCGCACCAATGGTGCCGAGCCACCGGAGGCTAAAGAGCGTGCGCAGCTGGGCGATGGTGTGGCGGTGGACGTCGCCAAGCGCGGCGCCCTCTGCACCGTCGGAAGAATCTGGAAAATCTTGGTGCAAGAGCGCGGAACGGGATCCGGGCAGGCCCATGCGGGGGAGTTCATCGCGCACGCCCCAAAAGACGCGGTGCAATCGCCCCGATCGGGTGTAATCGCGCTCCATATTCATGAGTGTCTACCTTAGTCGCTCGGTGCTGAGAGAGGACGAGCTGCCCGCGACACGAATGAAAGAGTGGAAATCGGGAATGAATTAAGGAACACTAGTGTTGTCTAAAGAGAGAGTGTTTCATTCAAGGAGGTGTACACCGTGACGAAGGAGCTACCTAGGGAGACTCGCTCGACTGAGGGCGACACCCGCCGACACGTCATGTTGTTGCTCCTAAAAGACGGCCCGGTAACGGCGTCGTATCTGGGTGAACGTCTCGGTCTCTCTGCAGCCGGCATCCGTCGGCACTTAGACATTTTGGTGGAGGAAGGACTCACCGAGGTGGTGCATCGCCGCCCATCAGCCCGCCCTGGGCAGTCGGTGGGCCGTGGTCGCCCCGCCAAGCATTTCCGCCTCACGGATCAGGGCCGCGCCCAATTTGGGCACGCCTACGATCAGCTGGCGGCGGAAGCGCTCACCGCACTGCGTGAAGCGGGCGGGCCGGAGGCGGTTCGTCGCTTCGCCAAGGCTCGCTTCGAGCGCCTCGTGGAGGACGTGAAGCCCCTGGTAGAAGATCAGGAATCCGTTCCGGAGGTGGCGCGTCAGCTGGCCGAAGTGCTCGACGCGCATGGCTACGCGGCCACGGTGACGTCGGTGGGCAACGGAGTACAGATTTGCCAGCACCATTGCCCGGTCGCCCACGTGGCGGCCGAGCATCCGGAGTTGTGTGAAGCTGAACAGGAAGTCTTCTCCGCGCTATTAGGCAAACATGTGCAGCCCTTGGCCTCCATTGCGGATGGTCATGGAATCTGCACCACGAATATCCCCTTAACCCCAGTCCCGCCTTCCGCGGCGGAGCCGGGGAAGAACTAATCGAACTAGAAAGGAGCGGGCTTTGACACAGGCACAACCGGCACCAGGCCTTGAAACCAAGATGAGCGATGACGAGATCATCTCCTCTATCGGCGGCTATGAGTACGGCTGGCACGATTCCGACGAAGCCGGCCAGGCAGCACACCGCGGTTTGAGTGAGGACGTCGTCCGCGATATTTCTCGGAAGAAGAACGAGCCGGAGTGGATGCTCGAGTCCCGTCTGAAGGCTCTGCGCGTCTTCAACAAGAAGCCAGTTCCGACCTGGGGCCCAGATCTGTCCGGAATCGACTTCGACAACATTAAGTACTTTGTCCGCTCCACCGAGAAGCAGGCCCAAACCTGGGATGACCTGCCGGACGACATTAAGGAGACCTACGACAAGCTGGGTATCCCGGATGCTGAGAAGAAGCGTCTGGTCTCCGGTGTTGCCGCGCAGTACGAGTCCGAGGTGGTTTACCACAAGATCCGCGAGGACCTGCAGGCCCAGGGCGTTATCTTCGTTGATACCGACACCGCGGTGCGCGAGTACCCGGAGATCCTCCAGGAATACTTCGGCACCGTGATTCCGGCCGGCGACAACAAGTTCTCCGCGCTGAATAACGCCTGCTGGTCCGGTGGTTCCTTCGTGTACGTTCCGAAGGGCGTCCACGTGGATATTCCGCTGCAGGCCTACTTCCGCATTAACACCGAGAACATGGGCCAGTTCGAGCGCACCCTCATCATCGTGGAGGAGGGCGCCTACGTTCACTACATCGAGGGGTGCACCGCGCCGATCTACAACTCGGATTCGCTGCACACCGGTGTCATCGAGATCATCGTGAAGAAGGGCGGCCGCTGCCGCTACACCACCATTCAGAACTGGTCCACCAACGTCTACAACCTGGTGACCCAGCGCGCCAAGGTCGAAGAGGGCGGCACCATGGAATGGGTCGATGGCAACATCGGCTCCAAGGTCACTATGAAGTACCCGTCCTGCTGGCTTACCGGCGAGCACGCCAAGGGTGAGGTACTCTCCCTGGCCTTTGCTGGCGATAACCAGGTCCAGGACACCGGCTCCAAGATGATCCACATGGCGCCGAACACCTCCTCCAACATCGTCTCGAAGTCCGTGGCCCGCAACGGCGGCCGCGCGGCCTACCGCGGCTTGGTGCAGGTCAACGCTAACGCTACGAACTCCGCTGCCAACGTCGAGTGTGATGCCTTGCTTGTGGACAATGACTCGAGGTCGGACACGTATCCGTACAACGACATCCGCAATGATCACGTCACCCTCGGCCACGAGGCAACGGTCTCCCAGGTCTCTGAGGAGCAGCTGTTCTACCTCATGTCCCGCGGTATCGCTGAGGAAGAGGCCATGGCGATGATTGTGCGCGGCTTCGTCGAGCCGATTGCTAAGGAGCTCCCGATGGAATACGCGCTGGAGCTGAACCGTCTTATCGAGCTGCAGATGGAAGGATCGGTGGGCTAAGTGGTAGCTTCCAACGAATTTAATCCGGCTGACGTCACTAAGGGAGACCAGTTCACCTCCTTCGATGTCGAGGACTTCCCGGTCCCGCACGGCCGCGACGAGGTCTGGCGTTTCATCTCCTTGCGTAACCTTCGCGGGCTGCACAATGGTGAGTTCGCGCCGGCAACCGCCCAGAAGATTGACGTGGTGGCCCCGGAGGGCGTAACGGCCGAGACCGTGGCGCCTGACGACGACCGCCTCGGCACCGCCGGTGCACCTGCTGACCGCGTTGCAGCTCAGGCCTGGTGCTCCATGCCGGAGGCGCAGATCGTCAGCGTTGACGCCGATGCACGACTGGATAAGCCGGTGGAGATCACCATCACCGGCGCTGGTGAGGGCGTGACCTCCTTTGGTGCGACCTCCATCCACGTGGGCAATCACGCGGAGGTCACCATCGTTCTTAAGTACGTCGGTTCCGGTACCCACGCAGACAACGTGGAGTTCGTGCTGGGCGACGGCTCCCAGGTCACCGTCGTCGTCGACGCCGACTGGGAAGACGATGCAGTGCACCTGTCCCATCAGATTGCGAAGGTGGGCCGCGACGCCGTACTGCGCCACAACACCGCCATCTTTGGCGGCGAGATTGTGCGCCTTGTTCCGCGCGTAGTTTTCGATGGCCCCGGTGGCGATGCCGAGCTGCTCGGCGTCTACTTTGCTGATGCCGGCCAGTACTTCGAGAACCGCCTGCTGGTGGACCACGACGTGCCGAACTGCCGCTCTCGCGTCTTCTACAAGGGCGCTCTGCAGGGTGCTACTGCTGCGCAGAAGGCCGAGGCCGGCTCCGCCTCCCGCACCCCGGAGGCCCGCACCTGCTGGGTCGGTGACGTGCTCATCCGCAAGAATGCGAACAACACGGACACCTATGAGACGAACAACAACTTGATCCTCACCGAGGGTGCGCGCGCTGACGCCATCCCGAACCTGGAGATCCAGACCGGTGAGATCGTCGGTGCTGGCCACGCCGCAACGGTGGGCCGCTTCGATGACCTTGAGCTGTTCTACCTCATGTCCCGCGGTATTCCTGCCGCCGAGGCACGCCGCCTCATCATCCGCGGCTTCTTCTCCGAAGTCATCTCCCGCATCCCGGTCGAGTCCCTGCGCGAGGATCTGGAATCCCGCGTCGTCGACGAGCTCGCCAAGATCAACGCTTAAAACTTCCCGAAAGCAGGTACCAACTCAATGTCTACTCTGGAAATCAAGAATCTCCACGCGCAGGTGCTCCCACACGAGGAGGACGGTGAGCCCACGCCGATCCTCAAGGGTGTCAACCTCACCATCAATTCCGGTGAGACCCACGCCGTCATGGGCCCCAACGGCTCCGGCAAGTCCACCCTGTCCTACGTTATCGCCGGTCACCCCAAGTATGAGGTGACCGAGGGCGAGGTGCTTCTCGACGGCGAGAACATCCTCGAGATGGAAGTCGACGAGCGCGCCCGCGCTGGTCTTTTCCTGGCCATGCAGTACCCGACTGAGGTGCCGGGCGTGAAGATGTCGCAGTTCATGCGCTCCGCCGTGACCGCTATCCGTGGCGAGGCTCCGAAGCTGCGCGAGTGGAACAAGGAGCTCACCGAGGCCCGCGAGAAGCTGGCCATCGATAAGTCCTTTGCACACCGCTCCGTGAACGAGGGCTTCTCCGGTGGTGAGAAGAAGCGCCACGAGGTCATGCAGCTCGACATCCTCAAACCGAAGTTCGCCGTCATGGACGAGACCGACTCCGGCCTGGACGTCGACGCCCTGCGCGTCGTCTCCGATGGCATCAACAGCTATCAGGAGGAGACCAACGGCGGCATCCTCCTCATCACGCACTACAAGCGCATCCTCAACTACGTTGTCCCGGACTTCGTTCACGTCTTCGCCGACGGACAGATCATCAAGACCGGCGGCGCCGAGCTGGCTGACCAGCTTGAGGCAGACGGCTACGAGCAGTTCCTCAAGTAGGCTGTACCGCCGACCCCGGTAACACCACGACAGACCACACCACGACACGCTAGAGAAAAAGAACCGAGCACAAGGACCTATGCCTGAACTAGACGTTAATGCGATTCGGGAACAATTCCCTATCCTCTCGCGCACGGTGCGCGACGGTAAACCTTTGGTGTACCTGGATTCGGGAGCGACCTCGCAACGTCCCCTGCCGGTATGGAAGGCCGAGGAGGAGTTCGTGCTCGGCACCAACGCTCCGGTGCACCGCGGTTCCTACCAGCTGGCGGAGGAGGCCGATGACGCGTACGAGTCCGCTCGCCAGGCCATCGCCGCCTTCGTTGGTGCCGACCGCGATGAGATTGCCTTCACCAAGAACGCCACTGAAGCGCTCAATGAGGTTGCCTACGTGCTCAGTGATGAGCGCGCCGGCGAGCTTTATGTCGGTGAGGGCGATACCGTCGTGGTCACCGAACTGGAGCACCACGCGAACTTGGTGCCGTGGCAAGAGCTGTGCCAGCGCACCGGCGCGACGCTGAAGTGGTACTCCATGACCGAGGACGGCCGCATTGATCTCGATTCGCTTGAGCTCGATGACTCCGTGAAGGTCGTGGCTTTTACCCACCAGTCCAACGTGACCGGGGCCGTGGCTCCCGTCGCAGAGTTGGTACGTCGTGCCCGTGCCGTAGGTGCCATGGTGGTTCTCGACGCCTGCCAGTCGGTGCCGCACATGCCGGTGGATTTCCACGAACTTGATGTGGATTTTGCCGCGTTCTCTGGGCACAAGATGTGCGGGCCGACCGGCGTGGGCGTGCTCTACGGTAAGCAAGAGCTGCTGGCGCAGCTGCCGCCTTTCCTCACCGGCGGTTCCATGATCGAAGTAGTCAAGATGGAAGGCTCGACGTTTGCCGCGCCACCCACCCGCTTCGAGGCCGGAACCCAAATGACCAGCCAGGTTGTGGGCCTTGGTGCAGCAGTGAAGTTCTTGAGCGAGGTGGGCATGGAGGCCATCCACGCCCACGAGCAGAAACTCACTGCACTGGCCTTGCAGAAGCTTGCCGAGATCCCCGGCGTGCGTATCATCGGGCCTGAAAACACCGAGGATCGCGGAGGAACGGTCTCCTTCATCGTGGATGGGATCCATCCGCATGACCTAGGCCAGGTTCTTGACTCTCATGGCGTATCCATCCGCACCGGCCACCACTGTGCGTGGCCGCTGCACCGCGCGTGCCAGGCTAATTCGACCGCACGCGCTAGCTTTTACCTGTACAACACTGAGGACGAGGTCGACGCCCTCATAGAGGCGGTGCGGGCTGCCCGCACCTTCTTTGGAGTGAGCGAATGAACCTAGATTCCATGTACCAGGACGTCATCCTGGACCACTACAAGAACCCGAAATTCTCTGGCCTGCGCGAAGGCCAGGCAGAAGTTCACCACGTCAACCCTTCCTGCGGTGATGAACTCACCCTCCGCGTGAAGCTTTCCCCCGACGGCACAACCGTCGAGGACGTGTCCTACGACGCCGAGGGATGCTCCATTTCGCAGGCCTCGACCTCTGTTATGGCGGAGGAAATCGTCGGCATCCCCCTCGAGGAGGCAAACGCCAAGCTGGCCGAATTCGAGAGGATGGTGACCTCCCGCGGCGAAGTGGAAGGTGACGACGAGATCATCGGGGACGGCATCGCCTTCGCCGGCGTAGCCAAGTTCCCCGCCCGTGTTAAGTGCGCTCTCCTCGGGTGGAAGGCTTTCCAAGCCGCCACCGTGGAAGCGTTGAACGAATTGGAGAAGTAGATGGCTGATAACACTGAAACCACCGGTGGCAGCACCGATCCTTACCAGGACCAGAATGCCTCCTTCGATGGCGCTGCTGTCAAGCCTGAACAGACCGAAGAGCAGATTGCGAAGACCTTCGATATCACCGAGTACCTTCGTGATGTCATCGACCCAGAGCTTGGAATCAACATCGTTGATCTGGGCTTGGTCTATGACGTCTGGCTCGACGATATTGACGGCAAGAACACCTGCGTCATTAACATGACGCTGACCTCCCCGGCCTGTCCTCTCACCGATGTCATCGGCGAACAGATCGAGGATGTCATCGTAGGCAACAAGCTCGCCGAGGCAGTCCAGCTCAACTGGGTCTGGATGCCGCCGTGGGGCCCGAACATGATTACCGAGGAGGGCCGCGAGATGCTCCAGGCCCTCGGCTTCGCCGTCTAGTTTCGGCTGCAAGTCCCCATTACCGTCAGCCCGAGGCGCCTAAGGTCTTCACAACATGACCTTGCGCACTCGGGCTGGCGGTTTCTTTTTCCATAATGCGCGGTATTTTAAGTAGCTTTAAGAGCTTGAGTACTCACTGCTATGACGAAGCGGGTGAGGACGCCGGATCCAAAGCCGAGGAGATGATGTCCACCGCTTCATCCTTGGATGCGGCGGATTGTAGGCGAGTACGGAAATCATCCTTCATGATTGCCCGCGCCAGCTTGGAAAGCAGCTTGAGGTGCTGCTTGCCGGCGTCCTCAGGCACTGCAATGAGGAAGACCAACGTCGTTGGTTCCTCGCCCTCTGCCCACGTAATCCCCTCGGGAAGACGAGCAAAGGCCAAAGTCGGCACTGTCACTCCCGCGGAACGAGCATGTGGGATAGCCACACCATGCCCCACACCGGTCGAATGCTTCGCTTCCCGCTCTAGGGCCGTAGTGATAACTGCGGAAGGATCAGAAAGCCGAGGGGAGACAAGCTGGACTAGCGAATCGATCGTTTCCTTGCGATTCGTGCCAAGGTCTTGGTCAAGGCTCACCGTGTCGGCAGAAAGCAAAGGTTCTTCCTGGACCGGTGCTTCTGACACATCCTCCTTAGCTATGCCCGCTTCACCCCGTTCACCAGAGCTCTCATTCTTACTCTGGGCCTTTCTATTTTGGGTAAGTCCGATCAACAGAAGCATGACGGAAGCACAGACAACGACACCAATAAGCAGTGCGATGAAGAAGCCCACGACGTTGTCGACAGCCCCGAGCACAGCAACGATGGGGCCACCATGCATGACATGGTCCTTGACCCCGAATGCACCTGCCAGGGCGCCTGCTACCGCACCACCGATGACGTTGGCTGGGATGACCTGCAGCGGGCGTGCCGCCGCAAGAGGGATAGCGCCTTCAGTGATGCCAAAGAACCCCATGAAGAGCGCGGCGATACCGGCGTCCTTCTCCGCCTTATTGAACCAAGCACGGCGTACGAGGGTCGCAACACCCACCGCCAGGGGCGGTACAGCGATGGCGGTAGCCGCCATGCCCATCGGAGCCGCATTGCCGGCTGCAATCATGCCCCCGCCGAACAGGAAGGCAGTTTTATTAAAGGGACCGCCCATGTCGAAAGCGATCATCGCGCCAATGACGAGACCGAGGACAATGACAGAGGAGCCTTCCATCCCGGCGAGGTACTCGGTCATGGCTTCAAAGGCGCCGGCTACTGGCGCACCGACAAAGTAGATAAAGATTAGCCCCACGATGAGTGTGGTGAAGATCGGAATAACGATGATCGGCCAAATCGGGGCGATGTACTTATTAACGGGAATCTTTTTGATTCCCAGGGCTACGTAGCCTGACAGGATGCCTGTGACGATGCCGCCTAGGAAGCCCGCTCCAGCTTCAGAGCCGTAAAGCGAGCCGGTCGTAGCGATAAGACCAGTGATGAGTCCCGGCGCTAAACCGGGGCGGTCCGCAATGCCGACCGCGATATAACCGGAAAGGATCGGCACCATGAGAGAAAAGGCTAGGCCGCCAAGCTCATTCAGGGTGTTCCAGAAGGAGTCTTCGGGGATAGCCAGGCCCTCGGGCGTGGGTGTTCCTCCGATTGAGAGTGCTACCGCGATGAGGAGACCACCGGTGACCACGAACGGAATCATGTGGGAGACACCATTCATTAGCGCCTTGTAGAGGGTCTCACTCACGGCACGGAACCCAGTGGCGCTGCCGGAGGTCTCTACGCCTTGATTCCCTTGTACCGCTTCGCTCGAAGTCTCCTCTTGCCACTTCGCCGCTGACAGTGCGCGAGTGAGGAGTTCCTTTGGATGCTTAATAGCTTCATCGACACCAGTGGCTGCTAGGCGCTTTCCGCGAAAGCGGTCCTTTGCAATGACGGTGTCGGCACCGATCACGATGGCATCGGCTTCCTCGATGTCCTGAGAGCTAAAAGTGCCTTCGACGCCAATTGAACCATGTGTCTCAATCTTGATGCGGTAACCCAGTTCAGCGGCAGCAGCCTCCAGGTTCTCAGCGGCCATGTAGGTGTGGGCGATTCCGGTCGGACATGCGGTAATCGCGAGGATTAATGGAGATCTCGATGTGTCTGATGTGCTCATGACGCCAATCTAGTCACATCGAACTTCATGCATAAGTGAAACGCGCCGAACAGGAACCAGGTTTTCCAAGGTGCTCTTCACTCTGGATTCCCAGATACAAGCTGAAGCGTCCTTGCCGCCGGTTCGGGATTAACTACCCTGGTTGCTAGACTGTTTCGACGTGATTGTGACCAATGATTTCGAGGTGCGCGTGGGCGCACGCACGCTTCTCGACGCCCCCGGCCAGCACCTTCGCGTGCAGCCGGGGGATCGCATCGGCCTGGTCGGGCGCAACGGCGCGGGCAAGACGACCACCATGCGCATCCTGGCGGGGGAGACCGAGCCCTATGGTGGCTCGGTGACGCGATCAGGTCCCATTGGTTACCTGCCGCAGGATTCCCGCGAGGGCAATATTGAGCAGACTGCGCGTGAGCGCGTACTCTCTGCGCGCGGTTTGGATGAGATCAAGCGCCGCATGGCCAAGCAACAAGAGCTGATGGAAACCGCCACGGACGATAAATTCCGCGACAAGGCCATTCGTAAGTTCTCCCGCCTGGAGGAGGAGTACCACACCTTAGGTGGCTATGAGGCGGACTCCGAATGCGCGCAGATCTGCGATAACTTGGGGCTGCCGCAGCGTGTGCTCGACCAGCAGCTTAAGACGCTGTCCGGCGGTCAGCGCCGCCGCGTGGAGCTGGCGCAAATTCTCTTCGCAGCTTCGGCTGGGTCAGGCAAGTCCCAGACAACGCTGCTTCTCGACGAGCCCACCAACCACCTCGACGCGGACTCGATTACGTGGCTGCGCGGCTTTCTGTCCAAGCATGAGGGTGGCCTCGTGATGATTTCGCACGACGTCGATCTGCTGGAGGCCGTGTGCAACAAGGTTTGGTTCCTCGATGCCGTTCGCGCCGAAGCAGACGTCTACAACATGGGCTTTAAGAAGTACCTTGATGCCCGCGCCACCGATGAGGCTCGTCGCCGCCGCGAGCGCGCCAACGCGGAAAAGAAAGCCGCAGCCCTGCACAAGCAAGCCGCCAAGTTGGGAGCGAAGGCCACGAAGGCCGCCGCCGCCAAGCAGATGCTGCACCGTGCAGAGCGCATGATGAACGAGCTTGATGACGTCCGCGTGGCCGATAAGGTTGCCCACATCAAGTTCCCCGAACCTGCTCCCTGCGGCAAGACTCCGATGAACGCCAAGGGCCTGACAAAGATGTATGGCTCGCTGGAGGTTTTTGCCGGTGTCGATTTGGCCATCGACAAGGGTTCCCGCGTGGTTGTGCTGGGCTATAACGGTGCGGGCAAGACGACTCTGCTCAAGCTTCTGGCGGGCGTGGAGCGCACCGATGGCGAAGGCGGCATCGTCTCCGGGCACGGCCTGCGCATCGGTTACTTTGCTCAGGAGCACGACAACATCGACCCAGACAAAACCGTGTGGGAAAACACCATCGAGGCCTGCCCGGATGCCGGCCAGCAGGACTTGCGTGGACTGCTGGGCGCCTTCATGTTCTCCGGTGACAAGTTGGAACAGCCTGCCGGAACGCTCTCCGGTGGTGAGAAAACCCGACTGTCGCTGGCAACGCTGGTGTCCTCACGCGCCAACGTGCTGCTTCTCGACGAGCCCACGAACAACCTAGACCCCCAGTCCCGCGAGCAGGTGCTCGATGCCCTAGGCACCTACACAGGTGCCGTGGTCTTGGTTACTCACGACCCAGGTGCGGTCAAGGCACTCAAGCCGGAGCGCGTCATCATCATGCCCGATGGCGATGAGGATTTGTGGAACGACGAGTACATGGAGATCGTGGAATTGGCCTAATAGAATTTCGGGCATGACTGCCCAGCCTGTTCTCCTTGATTGCGACCCCGGTATCGACGATGCCCTAGCGTTGATCTACCTCGCCGCGCTTCACCGCGCCGGAGAGATCGAACTGGTCGGTGTTACTACCACCGCTGGAAACGTCGGGATTGAACAGACCACCCGCAATGCTGCCTACATCCTGCAACTGTGTGGCCTGGATGAGGTGCCCGTCGCGGCGGGGCTTCCGGAGCCCAGCCAGGTGGAGCTGGTAACCACTCCGGAAACTCACGGCCCAAGCGGTCTTGGGTACCTGAGCGTGCCGGAGGGGCACGCTAGTGCTGAGCCTGCCGAGTGGACCAGCATTTGGACCGAAGCTGCGGACCGCAACGCGCAGCTCATCGTGACCGGACCATTGACCAATGCCGCGCACTTTGCTGCGGAGCACGCTGCCGACTACGCCTGCTTCTCCGGTGTCACCATCATGGGTGGTGCTGTGAACTATCCCGGCAACACCACGCCAACGGCGGAGTGGAACTTCTGGGTCGACCCGCATGCTGCGCGCGACTTCTTTGAATCCACCTCAAGGCCCACCACGCTGTGCCCACTCAACGTCACTGAGACGATGCTCCTCGGCCCGACGCAGCTGGAACGGCTGCGTGAAGCGCTCGCGCAGCACCCAGTGGCGGACGTTCTACCGGAGATCATGCGCTTCTACTTCGCGTTCCACGAGGCGCACGGCTCGGGTTATCAGGCTCAGATACATGATCTGCTCACCTGCATGGTGGCGTTGCAGAAGGTCCCGTTCTTTTCCACCGCGACCACCGTACGGGTAGTCAGTGAACCGGAATGGTTGCGCGGAACGAGCGTGGCGGACCTGCGCGGTCACTGGGATCGGGCCGCTAATGCCGCGCTGGTTACCGCCGTCGATGTTGGCACCGCCCATCGAGAATTTCTGCGCGCAGCATCTCTTCTTGGTCTTCCAGTAAACCTATAGTGCGCTAGAATCGGGGCCACAACCACACACCGCTCAAGACTCTTCTCTTGGGTCCTTCCGCTTCCCACGCACAGGGTCTAGAAGTGGTCAGACCCCGGCGTGCTGCCGCAGGAGAGGAAGAAGTCATGAACACCGCCAATAACCTCGATTCCGTTATTGAACCGTTGCTCACCGGATTAGTGAGCAAACGACCTGAGGTCCGCGTGGACTGGGCCTATACCGAATTGAAAGAGGGCATTGAGTCTGGTCAGTGGGATGACCATCTTGATCAAATTCGTGAACGCCTCAGCGGCTACCTGCGTACAGACAAGGTGTGGACGAAGGCTTTGTCCGCTCGGTTGCTCAACGTGCTGGCGGAGGCAGGCCACTTCCGCTATGAGGACTACCTCACCTTCCGCGCGTGGTATGTCACGGAGGATGACACACGCGGCATTGTTAAAGACATCGGCCCTATTATGGCCGTTGGTTGCGGCGCTGACTATGTAGAAACCTGTGTTCGCAAGGGGAGGATCCCTGCCGTCGAAGGCGCAGCGATCATCTCGTGCCGCCTTCGCGCCCCCGGAGGAGTGTGGCATGACGATGAGGGCTTGCGGCTTGCGCGTGCTGCCTGCACCACAATTGGCAAAAGCACCTCGACTCACATCCTCGAAATCTGGATCGAAAGGCTAAGCAATACCGTGCTTACCGAAGGCGTACGCAACAACAACCGCGCCGTCGTGGAAAACTTCGCCCGCTTTCTCAAGGCCACAGCCCACATGGTCCGCAGTGCACCGGAGAAGTGGGGAATTGATGCCGAACGCGCGGAGCTGGCCTTGCCAATGATTGCGGAGCTTGAGGAGCAACTACGCAACGCTGGCGACTACCGAGAAGCAGCACCATAAAAGCGCACCTTCGTAACCTCCATCGAGCGAACACGCTGCCATGGGTAGCGGTCTGGTGATGCTTGGACCGGCTCACTGAGGTCGAGGAGAGTATCGGTCCCGGCTGGGCCGCCTACTATGAGCTCGTCGTTGCTTAGGATAACCGCTGATTCGAAGGTGCGGTCCGCCTGTGTGGTGCGGACAAAAGCCATCGGTACCTCAACGAAGATTGTTTTCCCGCGCCGCAAAACCGTGAGGTCTTCGGTGACATAACTGGGGCGAATGCGTTCAGCGGCAATCAGGCCCCACACAAAGATGATGGCCCACAGCGACAACAGCAATGCCACAATTCGCAGAACGCCCGCAGGTAAAAGAAGGTGAACAACTACCATTTCAACCAGCAATATCGCGGTGATGAAGCCAAGCATGTGGAGCCTTCCAGGAGGGTGGGGAAGTGCCACGGCGCCAACTGGAAGTAGCGTTTGTCCTCGCATCCAGCGCCACAGATCCCGGTAGAGGCCCAATTCATACTTGGCAAGGCGAAATCCAGGATGCCTTTCTACACATCGCCAGATGCTAGTCACGTGATCCTCCAGCCAAAGCCTCGAGTGCTACACCTTGCGCACCAGTCGTCGGCGCATCAGTCACGGTGAGCAAAGCGTTCCCAGGCTGCAGCGTTGGGTAGATTCCTCGCATCAACCCGTGTTCGCTCACGTTGCGCAGCTTCTCGACGATAAGCGCAACCCGACAATCACGCGGGGACAGCGAGCCAAGCTCTCGCCACAAGGTTTCCACTCTGCGGAGAACTGCACGGCAATCGTCGTCAGCGAGGTTCTTACGCAGCTGTTCCCAGGTCGCTGATGTAGCGACGCCGGTAAGCGCCATGAGATCCCAGGAGTCCAATTCCAGCTGCAGCATTGCTGGGTCTTCGATAACTTCGCTCAAGGACTCTCGAATATCGTTGGGGGTTCCATGAGGTGCTGCGGCCAAAGCACGCAGCTTCTCACGTTGTCGCTGCAGACGCGCGATTCTTTCGTCCACAATGGCGAACGAGCGCTCGATAGCATCGGGAGAGGAGACATCAGCGACGGCAACGCCGGCGTCGATCAGCGCTCGCGCACGAACAACTGCGGCGAGATCGGAGATCGAGTAATCGCGATAGTTTCCGCTGGTGCGGGCTGGTTCGGGAACCGCACCCGTCTCGTGCAAATGACGCACGGATCGCACTGAGCAACCAGCGACCGCGGCAACGTCGGAAATCTTCATAGGACCAAACTAAACCCTCACATTGTGTGAGGGTCAAGCGGTCAGTGGAGTGAACTAGTTGAAGGGGGCGTCATTCTTCATTGATCAACAACATTGAGAATCATTACCCCCGCGTGGGGGAGCATGTCTGCGCCCCGCTAAACGAACCTTCACTAGTGTTTGTGTTATCTGCGTCACGCATGAGTGGCCAAACTCAAAGAAGGGAAAGCCAATGAAAGTAGCTAAGTCTATTACGTCTCTTGTAGCGGCTATCGCGTTGACAACGCTCGCCGCGTGTTCACAATCTGACAGTGACGTCAGCGAGAAATCAGCAGTTGATACCACCCAAGCTGCAGCTGGAGGTGAGCAAACTTCCGAAGACACCAACGTAGATTCCGCCGCAACCTCAGAGTCTGCCGATAGCACTGACTCCGACGCAGAGTCCACTGCAGGATCAGACGATCAGGCCGGCTCAACAGGCGGCAGCTATGAAGCCACGGTCGATGGAAAGGCGATCGAGGTTGAAAACGAAACTATCCTATGCCAAGAGGCAGCTGGTTCGATGAACCTGACCGTAGCACCCGAAGGGGCTGGTACAGCCAGCATTACCGCCGTGCTTAGTACTGATGAAAACCTAACGGTCAAGGCTCTCGGAATGGTAGATGGGGAGGGTAACACGCTGGCATACGCCGAGAGCAGCCCGATGGGTTCCGCCACGGCATCGAAGGAAGGCGACACCTACACGATGTCGGGTGAAGGACTTTTGTCTAATGGGAGTAATCCAACCACCGGGGAAACGAAGCCATTCGAAGTGAAGATTACCTGCAGCTAATCGGGGGAGTTGAGGCGAATGGCCAACAAGTGCTGACCCTGTGGTGTACAGAGGTCAGCACTTGTTTGTTCACGTGATTATTGGGAAGGCGATGCAGACTTTCGTGCGCTGACTAGTTGCGGAAACCGTGCACCGGTGCCGGAATGAAGCCACCACGGTTGATGAAGGTGGAGTTGCCTACCTGGTTAACCGGGATGACCGGAGCGTAGCCTAGAAGGCCGCCGAAGTTGACCTCGTCGCCAGCCTTGGTGCCAGGAGCAGGGATAACGCGCACGGCGGTTGTTTTATGGTTCATCACGCCAATGGCGGCCTCATCCGCGATCATGCCGGCGATAGTCTCAGCAGAGGTATCACCCGGGATGGCGATCATATCCAAGCCCACCGAGCAGATCGAGGTCATGGCTTCTAGCTTGTCGATGGAGATGGCACCGGTGCGCACTGCATCGATCATGCCCTTGTCCTCGGAAACCGGGATGAAGGAACCCGACAGACCACCCACGCGGGAGCAGGCCATCATGCCGCCCTTCTTGACGGCGTCGTTAAGCAGCGCGAGCGCTGCCGTGGTGCCGTGCGTGCCCACCTGGTCGAGGCCCATGTGCTCCAGGATGTGCGCGACGGAGTCACCCAGCTCTGCGGTGGGAGCAAGGGAGAGGTCAATGATGCCGAACGGGACACCGAGGCGCTCCGAAGCCATTTCACCCACGAGCTGGCCGGCGCGGGTGACCTTGAAGGCTGCCTTCTTGACCTCTTCTGCAACCTCGTTGAGGGTGGCGCCCTCAAGGGAGCCAAGCGCGCGATCGACCACGCCTGGGCCCGATACACCGACGGACACGACGCAGTCCGGCTCCTCAATGCCGTGGAAGGCACCGGCCATGAAGGGGTTATCGCCCACGGAGTTGGAGAAGATCACGAGCTTGGCGCAGCCGATGGCGCTGCGATCCTTGGTGAGCTCGGCAGCTTCCTTGATGATGCGTCCCATCTGTGCCGCGGCATTCATGTTGATGCCGGCGCGGGAGGAAGCGATGTTCACCGAGGAGCAGACCAGGTTCGTCTCTGCCAGGGCTTCCGGAATGGAACGGATAAGCGCCTTTTCGGCGGTCGTTGCGCCCTTTTCGACGAGCGCGGAGTAGCCGCCGACGAAGTCGACGCCGGTCGCGGCTGCCGCACGGTCCAGAGCGCGGGCGACGTCCACGGGGTTTCCCTCGACGCCGGCCACGATGAGCGCAATAGGGGTGACAGAGATGCGCTTGTTGACAATCGGGATGCCGAGCTCGGCCTCGATTCCCTCGCACACCTCAACCAGGTGTGCGGCGCGGGATGTCACGAGGTCGTACACGGCCTCGGCGGTGGCTTCCATAGTGGAGCGGGTGCAGCCGAGCAGCGAAATGCCCATAGTGACGGTGCGGATATCGAGACGGTACTTCTCGATCATCTCGATGGTGTCGAGAATGCTGGCGGTATTGAAGCGGTTAAGCATGACTGGTTATCGTCCCTAAATCTCGTTCATTGCGGTGAACAGCGCTTCCGACTGCACGCGAATGGATTGCTTGATGGACTCACCGACGGTGTTCATCCGCTCCTGGAGCTGCTGGATGCTGACCTCGTTCTCATCGAATTCGACGCGCAAGATCATGGTGAAGTACTCAGACATGAGCGTCTGGGAGACGTCAACGATATTGACGTTAAGTTCTGCGAGGGCGGTGGACACGGCGGAGATAATGCCGGTGTTATCGACACCGGTAACAGTCATGATGGCGATCATGGTTTGATTGTAGCCTGTGGGTTTTTCCATCTGCCCTGGGGTCATGCAGAGAAGATGGCGGGCGCGTACGGTGGCGCACATGACTGATGCGACAACAACTGTGAGGTTACCCTCGTTTAGTGGACACCCTATTTGTACGGATCTTGTGTCCGTAAGAGAGGATGTTCATTGTGAGTCAACAGCGCAAGAAGTACACGCCGGAGTACCGGCGTGAAGCCGCAAACCTGGTAATCGAGTCGCAGCGCCCGATTGCCCATGTGGCTAAGGAAATCGGTGTTTCCGCCGGGCTTTTAGGCCGCTGGGTCAAACTCGAACGTGAACGCCGAGGAGCCTCAGATGGGATGAGTGAGGCTGATCTTCGTGCTG
>NZ_KV805035.1:0-43018 GCF_001811515.1 Corynebacterium sp. HMSC076G08
GTGAAAAGCCCAAACCTAACAAACAGACAAACCACAACAAACAACACCACAAAAAGCAATGCTGCCTGAACTGGCTATCCAAAAATTACATAAAGAAAAAATCCAACCAACCCCCAACCCGACGGGGCACAAAAGGAGGCTGGCCTAGTTAGAAGATTTAAATCAATATGCCCAAACAACTTAATATTATTTACAATGACGCCGCTTAAAGGAAAAGCGCCATCCGGCATACACCAACCGCGATACGCATACGGCGTATCGCAGCCAAAATGATAAAATCAACCAACACAAAAAGTACATTGGCACACTATTGAGTTCTCAAACATCATCCGCACACCACAACAAAAATTAACCAAACGTTAACCCCCTTGCGGCGGCCCGATCAACCTTACCCAACAAGCTCAACCAAAGTCAAACCCGCCGAACAAACATTGCCCGAACATCTACCACCAGTTAACCTCCCGGCTACCTCGCGGCGACTTCGATAAATATACGCACACCCCCAACAAACAACAAATCCCCAGGTAGTTCACCGAAACGGTGTGTTACATGGGGACGTCGCCAAGCACTGCTGCCTAGTAGAGCTCTTCCTCCTGAGTGCGCTCGATGGTCGCCCCCAGCGTTTGCAGGTTCTCTACAAAGTTGGGATATCCGCGATCGATGTGGAAAACATCGTGGACGGTAGTCGTCTCATCTGCACAGAGCGCAGAGAGCACCAAACCGGCGCCCGCGCGAATGTCGGAGCTCCAGACATGCGTTGAAGACAACCGCTCCTGGCCGCGGATGACAACATGGTGGCCATCCACCTGAGCGTCGGCGCCGAGGCGCAACATCTCATCGACGAATCGGAAACGGGACTCGAACACGTTCTCCGTAATGATGGAAGTACCTTCCGCAACCGCGGACAGTCCAATAGCGATGGGCTGAAGATCCGTTGGAAAGCCTGGGTAAGGCAGCGTTTGGTAGTCCACGGCGGTGGGGCGCCCATCCATACGCACGCGGAAGCCGTTGACATAGTCCTCAATATCGGCACCGGCCGACTTGAGCTTTTCCAAAGGCAGGTGCAGGTGCTTGGGAGCGATGCCGCCCACCGTAATATCTCCGCGCGTCATGACTGCGGCATAGGCCCACGTCCCGGCCACGATGCGGTCACCGATGACCTCGTGTTCCGTCGGCTGAAGCTTGTCCACACCGCGAATCGTGATGGTGGACGTACCTTCACCAGTGATGTCAGCACCCATTTCCTTAAGCATCAGGCACAGATCGACGATTTCCGGTTCGCGGGCGGCGTTGTGGAGCTGAGTTTCGCCGTCGGCAAGCACGGCAGCGGTAAGAATATTCTCTGTGGCGCCCACAGAGGGGAAATCGAGCTTGATGCTTGCGCCGTGCAGGTGGTCAACCTCCGCTACGACGGCACCGTGCTCAATACGCGTGCTCGCACCCATTTTTTCGAGTCCGGACTGGTGCATGTCCAAGGGGCGGGAGCCAATGGCATCTCCACCCGGCAAAGCCACCTTGGCGTGACCGCACCGCGCCGTCAGCGGACCTAGCACGCACACGGACGCGCGGAACTGCCGCACGGCGTCGAAGTCCGCGTTGGAGTGCAGCTCGGCCGGAGTGGTGATGCGCACTGTGTGGCCATCGATCTCCACTGAGCACCCGAGACCTTCGAGGACCTTGCGCATCAGGGGAACATCAAGAATTTCAGGACAGTTGGTCAGCGTGGTCGTGCCCTCCGCCAACAGTGCCGCAGCCATCAGCTTCAGCACACTGTTTTTGGCACCGTCCACCTTGACGGTGCCCTGCAGGCGCGCCCCACCGGAGACAATAAATTGGTCTTTCACGCCCACCCAACTTACCTACAATCAGGGCAGCGCGCCGATACGACGGGCCGCATTGACCGCTTCATAGCGGGTGTGGGCCCCCAGTTTGCGCATGACAGAACGCAGATAAGACTTCACCGTTTCGGCTCCGATGCCCATTTCCTCTGCCGCCTCAACGTTGGTGTGCCCCAACGCCACGCAAGACAAAACATCGAGCTCGCGCGCAGACAACTTGGTGGTCTGCTTCACGCGCACCGGGGAGACCATCTGGTCGCAGAGGGCTTCCAATTCCTTGCGGAGGTCCTCATCGTTGACGCGGTTAGCCAGCATCCGCAGCTTGGAGTGCGTCGAGCGCACCTGCTCCCATTCGGCGCCGTTCATCACGTGCCCGCGAGCGGCGCCGCCCTTGCCCCCATCGGCGCGGCGCAGTGCGGAATTAACCGCTAAATCCTGCTCGAGGCAGCGGGCGGTCATGGTGACCTCCTCGATGACCTTGTCACCCAAGCGGACCGGCGAATGAACACCAACATAAAGAACGCCGCGGATCTCACGCTGCACAGTCACCGGCACCGCCACGATGGAGTGCAGTCCCTCATCCTGGATGTAACGGTCGTTCTCGTGGCTGATCGTCGTGGCGCGGGTGTAATCGGATACACCTACAGCGCGGCGAGTGCTGACAACGCGCCCGCCGACGCCCACATTCGCGTCAATCACCAAGTTCTGCAAGGCCGGGGTGCGCAGACCTACCCAGTGGGTAATCTGCAAACGATTATCCGGCAGCAAGGTTCCGTACATCGTAACGGGAATTCCCGTTGCGGTCTTCAGCGACGATAGCGCTGCGCGTACGGCTTCGTCATCATCCTTGAGTCGGTGCGGCTCCATGAGGCTCTCTCTTACTCGGGGGTAACCAGCAGGTGCACCCACATTCCCCGCCTGAAACGGGGGTAGGTGAACACTATTTGCGAAGTATAACCGTCCGACGGGGGTAATTCTAAATCGCACCGCGCCCTACTCCGTCACCCCAAATCCCACATACCATGCCCGAATGCTCTGTTCAGAATTTATATACTACTTTGTCTAGTAGCGGGGTGTAAGGTGTCTGCTGTACATCGGAAGTTATTTACAAGGAGTCCACATCGTGGCTGTATACGACAACATTCTAGAAACCATCGGCGGAACCCCGCTGGTCCGCCTCAACCGTTTGACCGAGGGCCTCGGCGCCGAGGTGCTCGTGAAGGTTGAGTCCTTCAACCCCGCAAATTCCGTCAAGGACCGCATCGCCAAGGCGATTGTCGACACCGCCGTAGAAGCCGGCGAGCTGAAGCCGGGCGGCACCATCGTTGAAGCCACCTCCGGCAACACCGGTATTGGCTTGGCGCTTGTCGGCGCAGCCCAGGGTTACAAGGTCATCCTGACCATGCCGGAGACCATGTCTAACGAGCGCAAGGTGCTGCTGCGCGCTTATGGCGCTGAGATCGTGTTGACCCCGGGCGCTGCCGGAATGAAGGGTGCCGTAGAGAAGGCCAACGAAATTATTGCCGAAACCCCCAACGCGATCCTGGCTTCCCAGTTCGCTAATGAAGCAAACCCGAAGATCCACGAGGCAACCACCGGCCCCGAGATCTGGGAGGACGCCGAGGGCAAGGTTGATGCTTTCGTAGCCGGCGTCGGCACCGGCGGCACCGTCACCGGCGTTGGTCGCTACCTGCGCTCCCAGAACCCGGATACCTACTTGGTAGCTGTAGAGCCCTCCGACTCCCCCGTCCTGTCCGAGGGCAAGGCAGGCCCGCACAAGATCCAGGGCATCGGCGCTAACTTCGTCCCGGAGGTTCTGGACCGCGAGATCCTCAACGAGGTTCTCACCGCCACCACCGAGGAATCTGTCTCCACTGCCCGCAAGCTGGCCACCGAGGAGGGCCTGCTCGTCGGCATTTCCTCCGGTGCCAACGTCTCCGCTGCTCTCAAGCTGGCTGCACGCGAAGAGTTCAAGGGCAAGACCATCGTGGTTGTCGCCCCGGACTTTGGTGAGCGTTATGTCTCCACCATCCTCTTCGAGGACATCCGCGAGGCTTAGAGTTCCCAGCGTGGCTTTCCGCGGGGCGTCGCAAAGCGCACTGCGGTGAGCACCCCGAATAAAAGCGCCCTCTGTGCTAGGGGGCGCTTTTTCTTTCTAGATAGGATGGTTTGCATGCACATCTTGAAGATGATTCGTGAAGACCTCGCCAACGCGCGCGAGCATGATCCGGCCGCGCGCGGCGACGTCGAGAACGCCGTGGTCTACTCCGGCCTCCACGCTATTTGGGCGCACCGCATTGCCCACCGCATGTGGAAGCGTGGCTGGCGCGGGCCGGCACGCATCTTGGCCCAGGTGAACCGCTTCTTCACCGGAATTGAGATCCACCCCGGCGCCACAATTGGTCGGCGCTTCTTCATTGACCACGGAATGGGAATCGTCATTGGTGAGACTGCCGAGATCGGCGATGGCGTTATGCTTTACCACGGTGTCACGCTCGGCGGCCAGGTTCTCACGCAGACAAAGCGCCACCCAACGATCGGGGACAACGTGACCATCGGCGCCGGCGCCAAGGTGCTGGGCCCCATCACTATCGGTGAGGGCTCCGCAGTGGGCGCCAATGCGGTGGTGACGAAGGATGTACCCCCTCATCACACCGCTACGGGTATTCCCGCTAAGAACCGTCCTCGCAAGAAGGATGAGCGCATCAAGCTGGTGGACCCAGACTTCTACATCTAAGGGCGGCCGACTCCGTATTTAGAGGTTGCCCTCACGGTTAGTCAGACGCTGGTATTCAGGGTTCTTCTCAATAAACCGCGCCACGGCGCTGCACGTTGGGATGACTTGGCGGGCTATCGTCGAGTCATCATCCAACGCCGCCTTGATCAGAGGCTTGGACAGGCCTTGGCCTTGAAAAGACTCAAAAATTTCCGTGTGCGTAAATTCGCGCGTGGTGGCGGAGTCACTGTATTCAGCGAAGCCTGCTTCCTCGCCATCGACGGTGATGACGAAGCGGGATCGATCGGTTTGGTGCGCAACTGAAGTAGTCATGGTGCCCCATTAAACCAAAAAGCAGCAGACCACTAGAGCAACTCCGGGGGAACAAGGAAACAAAAGAGCCCCCTCCAGTACTGGAGGGGGCTTTCTTGTGGCCAGAGCCAGGATCGAACTGGCGACCCCACACTTTTCAGGCGTGTGCTCTACCGACTGAGCTATCTGGCCAGAAGCCACAAGGACTTCGGCGACCCTGACGGGACTTGAACCCGCGACCTCCGCCGTGACAGGGCGGCGCGCTAACCAACTGCGCCACAGGGCCATTTTCAATTATCTCTTGTGCGCTGGGCACGAATAAGTACTCTACACAAAGCTTGAGAAACACACCAAATCAGCATGTCATCTACGGTTTTTAGGAGTAAAGAAGTATCGTCCACGTGACTGCCACACAGCACCTAGACCTATCGGTCCCGACCCCGCCTTGAGTGGGCTATGACAAGCAAAACAATTCAAGCCTCGAAGCGTGTTTCTACAAACACCGCTCCGAGGCTTGGTATGGCGACCCTGACGGGACTTGAACCCGCGACCTCCGCCGTGACAGGGCGGCGCGCTAACCAACTGCGCCACAGGGCCATACATATTGACTTATGTACCAACACGTTAGTGTTGGTACCCCCAACGGGATTCGAACCCGTGCCGCCGCCGTGAAAGGGCGGTGTCCTAGGCCGCTAGACGATGGGGGCCCGTTGCCTTGAGGCAACTTTGTAAAAATATACTGGAGACATCCCTACTTAACCAAATCGCCCCGGCAGAAAGGCGGAAAACCATGGCTGACCAGCGCGATACTTGCTCCTGCCACGAGCCCGGCGTTCACGGCTACAACTCCGATAGCGAGCAAAAGGCAAAATACTTAGCGCGTCTCAAGCGCATCGAGGGCCAAACCAGAGGCATCCACCGCATGATTGCGGAAGACCAATATTGCATCGACATCATCACGCAGATCTCCGCGGTCACCTCAGCGCTCGAGAACGTCTCCCTAGCGCTGCTAGAAGACCACATAGAGCACTGCGTGGCAGGAGCCGCCGCCGAGGACGGGCAAGTAGCCACAGAGAAGCTAGAGGAGGCCATGCGGGCCATCCGGAAGCTCGTGAAGAGCTAGAGGAGCAAAGCCTGCTGAGTGGGCCACCCTACAACGCAAAAGAGCCGCCCGAAGGCGGCTCTTTCTGTGGGCCCTGCGGGGCTCGAACCCGCGACCTGCGGATTAAAAGTCCGTAGCTCTACCAACTGAGCTAAAGGCCCAACGCCCATCCATCTTAGTAGGTGACACTAAGGAAAAGGAAATGGCCCTCACCTCCAGCGGTAAGGGCCACGACCGAGCGGCATGAGCGATTAACCGCGCATGTCACCCTTCTCCATGAAGTTCACCTGGAAGTCAAAGGCGGTCTTCAGATCGTGCGGGGTGTGCTGGAACTTATTAGCCTTGGCACGCTCGTAGTATTCCTCAAGCAGCGGGCGGTAGTCCGGGTGCGCCACGGCGATAACCTTCTCCACGCGCTCCTTCGGAGCGAGACCACGCAGGTCCGCCACACCGTACTCGGTGATGATGACCATGGTGTCGTGCTCGGTGTGGTCGGTGTGGGACACGAACGGCACGATGGCGGAGATTGCGCCATCCTTGGCCACCGACGGGGAGACGAAGGTGGAGATGTAAGCATTACGGGTGAAGTCACCGGAGCCACCGGTACCGTTCATGATGCGGGAACCGGAGACGTTGGTGGAGTTGATGTTGCCGTAAATGTCGCCCTCAATCATGCCGTTGGAGGAGATCAAGCCAACGCGGCGAATAACCTCCGGGTGGTTGGACACCTGCTGTGGGCGCAGGATGATGTGCTTGGCGTAGCGCTCAGCCTCAGCGTTCATCTTGTCCGCGTACTCCGGGGACAGAGCGAAGGAGGTAGCGGAGGCGACGGTCATCTTGCCGGCGTCGATCAAATCGAGCATGCCGTCCTGGATAACCTCGGTGTACGCCTGAATGTTTTCAAACTTGGAGTCCAGCAGGCCGGCCATCACAGCGTTCGGGACGTTGCCCACACCGGACTGCATGATGAACTTGTCGTACTCAAGGCGGCCAGCAGCGACCTCGCCCTCGAGGAACTCGATGAAGTTCGCAGCAATCTTCTCGGAGACCTCATCCGGAGCCTTGAACGGTGCGTTGCGGTCCGGAGCGTCGGTCTTGACCACTGCCACGACCTTCTCTTCTGGGATCTCAATGTAGGTGGTGCCAACACGGTCGGCCGGCTTGGTGATCGGAATGGGCTGACGGTTCGGCAGCTTCTCAATCCGGTAGATATCGTGCATGCCCTCAAGGTTGAGGGACTGCCACTCATTCACCTCGATGATGATCTTGTCGGCGGCCTCAATGTATTCGAGGTTGTTGCCCACGGCCGAGGACGGAACGATGTTTCCGTTCTCGTCGATACGCACGGCCTCAATAATGGCTACCTGGAAGTCACCGTAGAAGCCCTCCTCTACCTGCTGACCGGAGTGCGAAAGGTGGATGTCCTGGTACAGCGCGGAGCCGTCGTTGAAGCGTCCACGCAGAACTGGGTCGGAATTGTACGGGGAGCGGAAGCGGATGGCGTTAGCCTCAGCCAGCACGCCGTCGCAGTCCGGGGCAGTCGAAGCGCCGGAGAAGACGTCAATCTTGAACTCTTCACCCGCCTCGTGAGCCGCCTTTGCCTTTTCCGCGATGGCGGTAGGCAGGGCCTTGGGGTAGCCAGCACCAGTGAAGCCGGAGATTCCCACACGGTCACCGTGATTGACGAACTTAGCTGCCTCGTCAGCGCTCATAACGAGCTTCTCAAACGGCGCGTATGCAATTCTCTCAGACATGAGTCCTCCTTTTATGTGCAGAAAAGACCTAGGTTACGGTCCTTTCCTATTAGTTACATGCACCACACTAGCGAATCGGTGGCGAATTTACCGCACTCTGCCCCAAACCGTGTGCACCCCTCACTTTTTTCATCAGAATTTGCCACCCTAGGCTTGTTCCGCGCACAATTGGCGGCGTGACTCTTGCTATCGGAAACATCCAGCTCAACTCCCCCGTTGTCCTCGCCCCTATGGCGGGCGTGACCAACGTGGCCTTTCGCGTGCTGTGCCGCGAGCAAGAGATAGCGAAGACCGGAACCGTCTCCGGCCTCTACGTGTGTGAAATGGTCACCGCACGCGCCCTCGTTGAGCGCAACCCAAAGACCTTGCACATGACCACGTTTGCCCCCGAAGAACAGCCGCGCTCACTGCAGCTGTACACCGTCGATCCGGAGTACACGTACAAGGCGGCCAAGATGATCGTGGACGAGAACCTCGCAGACCACATCGACATGAACTTCGGCTGCCCGGTTCCCAAGGTCACGCGCCGCGGCGGTGGTTCTGCCCTGCCCTATAAGCGCCGTTTGTTTGGCAACATTGTCGCTGCGGCCGTCAAAGCCACGGAGGGCACGGACATTCCAGTCACCGTCAAGATGCGCGTCGGCATCGATGACGAGCACAAAACGCACCTCGACGCCGGCCGGATCGCCGTTGCTGAGGGTGCCGCGGCCGTCGCTCTCCACGGTCGCACGGCGGCCCAACGCTACTCCGGCCACGCCGACTGGGGAGAGATTGCCCGCCTCAAGGAACACCTAGCGGATACTGGCATTCCCGTCTTGGGTAACGGCGATATCTTCAAGGCAACCGATGCGCACGACATGATGGAGCAAACGGGATGCGACGGCGTCGTCGTAGGCCGCGGCTGTTTGGGCCGCCCCTGGCTCTTCGCGGAGCTCTCCGCCCACCTGCGGGGTGAGCCGGTGCCGCCGGAGCCCACTTTGGGGGAAGTCACGCAGATTATGATTCGCCACGCCGAACTGCTGACACAGCACGAAGGCGAGCGCCAGGCCAGCCGCGATATTCGCAAGCATATTGGGTGGTACCTCCGAGGCTTTCCGGTGGGCGGCCAGGTACGCGCGGGGCTTTCTCGCGTCAATTCCTTGGAGGATCTGCGCGAGCTATTGGCGCCGTGGGCGGACTCGCCCGCGCTTGCCGACGACGCCGATGGCGCCCGCGGCCGCCAGGGTTCACCCGCCAAGGTGGTCCTGCCCGAAGGGTGGCTCGATGATCCGGAAGATGCCACGGTTCCGGAAGGCGCGGAGATCATGCACTCCGGAGGCTAGGAGCAGAACCTGCCTTGATCGTGTTGCCCGACAGGCACTAGACCAATAGTTGGGCTAAAGTACGTGGCATGCGCGCAGCTTACCGTGAACAGTTGGATAACTTTGCCCATGATCTGATCATCATGAGCACGACCGTCCATAGGTTGATGACTCTTGCCTCCCAGGCATTAATCGAGGCTTCCCTGCAACCAGCTGAGGAGGCCGTGTCGCTGCGCGATGAACTGGATGAGGTCCGCACGCGCTGTGAAGACCGTGCGGTGTCCCTTCTGGCCTTGGAGAACCCTATGGCCAAGGACCTACGCCAAGTGATCTCCTCCATCTATATTGTGGAAGATTTCTACCGCATGGGCCGCCTATCCCAGCACATTGCAACGAGCGCGCGTCGCCGCCACCCAGAGCCGGTTGTACCGGCAGAAATCATGGGCTATTTCGAGGAGTACACCCGCCTCGTCCTCGACATGTCTGCAGGGCTCAAAGACATCCTCATCACCCGCGATCCGGAGCTCGCGCTGCGCCTGACCGAAGATGACGATGCCGTGGATGACATCAACCATCACCTGCTGCGCATGCTGACCCAGCGGGAGTGGAAGGGAACGGTGCGCCAAGCCGTGGAGACTTCGCAGCTGTCACGCTACTACGAGCGATTCGCAGATCATTGTGCCGCCGCTGCCGGGCGCATCATCTACCTGGCCACGGGCTTGGACCCGGATCGCTATATGCGCAAGCGCGACCAGGAGCAGCGCGACGCCGAGATGGAAGCCCGCATGGCGGAGCTCGAGCGCCAATTCCGCAACTAGGCAGGCGTGTGGGCGTGGGTGATCCACCCGGCTCGATCCGAAGCACAAGAAAGCCGGCGCCTCTCCTAGACCTTAAACAGGTGAGAGAGGGCGCCGGCTTTGGGCACTAGTGGCATTTAGCCGAAGCGGCCAGAGATGTAATCCTCGGTGTCCTTCTTGGACGGGTTTTCGAAGATCTTGGTGGTGTCATCGAACTCGACGAGGTGGCCCGGCTTGCCGGTGGCCTCTAGAGAGAAGAAACCAGTCTTATCGGACACGCGGGCTGCCTGCTGCATGTTGTGGGTCACGATAACGATGGTGAAGTTTTCCTTCAGCTCGTGGATGAGGTCCTCAACAGCCAGGGTGGAAATCGGGTCCAGCGCCGAGCACGGCTCATCCATGAGGAGAACCTCCGGCTCCACGGCAATCGCACGGGCGATGCACAGGCGCTGCTGCTGACCACCCGACAAGCCGCCGCCCGGCTTATCCAGACGGTCCTTCACCTCGTCCCAGAGGTTAGCGCCGCGCAGGGACTTCTCGGCGACTTCCTTGAGCTTCTTCTTGTTCTTCTCACCGGACAGCTTCAGGCCGGCGACAACGTTGTCCTCGATGGACATGGTCGGGAACGGGTTGGCCTTCTGGAATACCATGCCGATGGTGTTGCGGACAGACACCGGGTCAACCTTGGAGCCGTAGATGTTCTGTCCATCCAAGAGGATCTCACCCTTGACGTAGGCGCCGGGGATGACCTCGTGCATACGGTTGAGGGTGCGCAGAACGGTGGACTTACCGCAGCCGGAGGGGCCGATGAAGGCGGTGACGGCCTTCGCCGGAATTTGCATGTTGACATTCTGTACGGCGTGGAAGTCACCGTAGTAGATGTTCACGTCGTTGAGCTCAAGCTTGGACATGAGTAGTGCTCCTATTGGGGGTAGGTGGAAAGTGAATACGGTTACTTCTTGACGGAGAACTTCGCCGAAACGATGCGCGCGCCGATATTGAGAATCGCGATGAGGACAACCAACGTGAGGGCGGCGCCCCACAGCTTGTCCAAGACAGCCGGATCAGCACCGGACTTGTACATATCCAGCATCATCAGTGGCAGCGAGGACTGCGCGCCCTTGAGGGCATCCCAGTTGATGGAGGACGTAGAGCCCACCAACACCAGCACCGGCGCGGACTCACCCATGATGCGGGCCACGGCGAGCATGATGCCGGTGACGATGCCGGAGAGAGCGGTCGGCAGAACGATGCGGGCGATGGTCTTCCACTTCGGTACACCGAGGGCATAGGAAGCCTCACGCAGGTCCATGGGGACCACACGGAGCATCTCCTCCGTATTGCGGACCACAATCGGAATCATCAGGAGTACCAAGGACAGCGCCACAGCCATACCGGAGCGCTTGAAGCCGAACAGCGTAATCCACATGGCGAAGATGAACAGTGCGGCCACGATGGAGGGCACACCGGACAGAATGTCCACCATGAAGGTGGTGAGGCGGCTCAGGGGGCCACCGCGGGAGTACTCCACAAGGTAAATCGCGGTAAAGATACCAATCGGAACCGAAATAACGGTCGCGATGATGGTCTGAACGAACGTACCGATGATGGCGTGCAGTGCACCACCGCCGGCTTCAGTATCCAGGATGCCGCGCTGGGATTCGGTCCACCACTCGGGGCTCAGGACAGCACCGGAACCGCGAACGATGAGCTCGAAGAGGACCCACAGCAGCGGAATCATGGCGATGATCATCGTCGCCCACACGAGAACGGTGGCGATGTTGTTGGTGGTCTTGCGGCTCGAGGAAATATCCAGGAAGGTCGGGCCGGAAGAAGCCGGGACAGAGTTAGAGGTTGTAGTCGTAGTCATCTCTGTTCCCTCCTTACTTGCTCTTCACGATGGAACGGGCAATTGCGTTGACCACGAAGGTCAGAAGGAACAGCATGAGGCCTGCAGCGATGTAGGCGCCGGCACGCATCTCATTACCGAACTCTGCGGCCGCCAAGGCAATGGCGGTGGCGAAGGTGGTACCGCCATCGAACAGCGAGAAGCGGAAGTCGACCAACGGGGAGACAACCATGTACAGCGCCATGGTCTCACCCAGCGCGCGACCCAGGCCCAGCATCGAGCCGGCAATATAGCCGGACATACCGAAGGGAAGGACCGTCATACGAATAACTTCCCAGCGGGTGGCGCCGAGTGCCAAGGCAGACTCGATCTGGCCCGGAGGGGTCTGCACGAAGACCTCGCGGGCGGTAGCGGCGATAATCGGCAGGATCATCACTGCCAGCACGATGCCACCGGTGAGGACGTTGCGGCCCGTCGCAAAGTGCGGGGAGTTGTCATAGACCTTGAACAGGAAGAAGCCACCTGCCCAGGAGTGCAGCCACGTGTAGAAGCCGGACAATGCGGGGCCGAGAACCTGCCAGCCCCACAGGCCGTACACGATGGACGGCACGGCAGCGAGCATGTCGACGAGGAAGCCCAGCGGCTTCACCAGCTTGGCTGGTGCGTAGTTGGACAAGAAGATAGCAATACCGAGTGCTACCGGCATCGCGATGATGAGAGCCACGATGGAAATCAGCACGGTGTGGCCGAACATGGTCGGAATACCGAACTTCATTGCGTCGGTATCGGTGGTTTCCCAACGCTCACCGTAGGTGAAGAAACCTACGATGCCGCCCTCGTTGACGGCAAGGGAAGGGACCGCTTGCCACACAAGGAAGACTGCGATGGCAGCGATCATCACCGTGATTAGCGTGGCGGACGCAGTGGACAGGAATTCAAAGACACGATCGCCCGGGCGCTTGACACCCGTTTTAACGGCCGGAGTAGGGGCAGCATCAGCGGTGGATGCATGCGCGCTGGGACGGATCGCCGAAACGGCATCCTCCTTCGTGGATGACGCTGTGGTGAGATTATTGTCTGCCATGAGACTAGGGAATCCTTTTCAACGGGATCAATGAAAAATGCGGGACACGCTACCGCCCCCAAAGCGCTCGTTAACGGCGGATTGGGGGCGGAAGTGTGTATGTAAACGGCAACTACGGAACTAAGGCCCGCAGTCAGCGGCGCTTACTGGATAGCGTCGACAGCTGCCTTCAGGCGCTCGAGGTGGTCACCAGCAACCGGGATGAAGCCTGCGTTCTCCAGCTCGTCATTCTGGTTGTCCAGAACGGTGTTGAAGAATGCCTTCACCAGAGCGGAGGTTTCCTCATCGTAGCCAGCAGAGCAGACGATGTTGTAAGTGGTCAGGATGAGCGGGTAGGCGCCCTCGTCGTTGGAAGCAAAGAGCTTGTCGGAGTCAACAACCATGTTGTGCTCGGAGCCGGTGTCCTTGAAAGCAAGGTGGTCCAGAGCAACACCGACGGACTCAGCGTTGAGCTCAACCGGGCCGTTGCCGAAGTCAATCTTGGCAATCTTGACGCCATCGGCTTCCTTCTGGTGAGCGTAGCCAGCTTCAACGTAGGTGATAGCACCCTCGATGGAAGCGACCTGGTCAGCCACACCGGAGGAACCGTTAGCGCCCTCACCAACAGCATCCGGGAACTGCTTGCCCTCGCTGTCCCAGTTGCCGGTAGCGGCGGTCAGGAACTTCTGGAAGTTGTCGGAGGTACCGGACTCATCAGAGCGGAAGATAACGGTGATGTTCTTGTCCGGCAGGTCGGTGCCCTCGTTCTCAGCCTTGATGGCGTCATCATTCCACTTGGTGATCTCGCCCTTGAAAATCTTAGCCAGGGTGTCGGTGGAGAGGTTGACCTCGGTGTCACCCAGGTTGTAGGCGATAGCAACCGGGCCGATGGTGGTCGGCAGGTGCCATGCATCGTTGCCCTCGCAACGCTCCTTAGCAGCCTCAACCTCACCCTTGTCCTCCTTCAGGGCGGAGTCGGAACCAGCGAAGTCAACGGTGCCACCGTTGAAGGCCTTCACACCAGCGCCGGAACCGGAGGAGGTGTAGGAGAAGTTAGCATCCGGGTACTCGTTCAGGAAGGCCTTCTCGAAGACGGACATTGCGGACTTCTGGGAGGAAGCGCCCTCACCAGAGAGGTCACCGGAGACCTCTACGGAGTCGGAGCCGCCATCGGCGGAATCAGACTCGTTGGACTCGGAGCAGGCAACGAGAGCGGTGGAGGTGGCGGCGACGATGCCGAAGATAGCGGCAGTGCGCTTGAAGTTGCGAATCACGGGGAACCTTTCCGGTACGGATACAAGAGAATGATTTTTCGAGGAAATCGCCCCCTACCCTCTCCAAAGGCAAGCGCGATTAACTCACGGGAAGTAAAGCTATATGCGGAGGGTTAACCCCACAGGGATCAAGAGGTGAACAATCGGTTAACTTGTACCAAAAGGCGGTGAGACTAGTCACTTTTCGCCCAGACGCAGTGCTCCTCCGCAGTACCAAAGCCGAGCTTCTCATAGGCCTTTACTGCCGGCTCATTGTCCGCCTCGACGTACAAGATGACCTTGTCCGCTCCTTTAGCGACCATGCGCTGCAAGCCAGCGGTGAGCAACGGGCCGCCGAGCCCGCGCCCGCGATAGGCCTCGCTCAGCCCCACAACATAGACCTCACCGAAGGCTGGGATGTCCTCCTCATGCCATTTCAGCCAGTGAAAGCCGGCCATGGTTGGGGCACTGTGCTCACCACCGTGCGAATCCCACAGGAAGAGCACGTCGGCCGGATCGAACCATTCGGCTTCCATCCCGCGGTGTAAACGCTCCAGGTCCCACCCACCTTGCTCTGGGTGCCAGGAAAAAGCCTCGTTGTTGGCTCGTAACCACTCCGCCTCGACGTACTCGCGCCCGAAACGCTCGACCGACTCCGTGTACGTGCAGATCTCTAGGCCTTCAACCTTTGCGGACGCTTCCTCCGCCGCGCGTAGGTCCCGTCCCTCAATAGCCATGACGAGCAGGCGCCTGACGACGTTCATCCCGTTGCGCTTCGCCAGCGCCTGGGCGGCCGGGAGGTTGCCGTGTGCCCAGATCTGGGGGGAGGTTGGGAGGGCGTCGACAAGTGCCTGCCCCACCCCGCGCCCGCGGTGTTCGACGTCGACGACGAGCTCTACCGTCTGCCCTTCGACGGCAGCCACACCTGTTATCTCACCGTCTTCGAGTGCGAGCAGGTGGCGGTGCCCAAGGCGACCATCTCGCAGGCCGACCACAAACTGCTCGGAGAACGGCGCATAACCATCGTGCGTTTCGGCACGTGTGGCCAGCTCCTCCACGCGCTGTGCCAAATCCGGATTCTGCGGCAGGGTAAGGGTCTCAATATTCATGTTTCCCAGCTTACGTGCGGTAGTAATAGAAGGGTGACCGTCATCTACCTCAGCCGCCCCGTCGTCCGACTCGCCGCCGTCGCGGGAGTGGTTCTGACCGCATGGCTGGCGGATTCCGCGGTGGCGATGCATGCCGAGCACACCGTGGCCCAGAAGGCGAAAGCCAGTTCCCAGCTGGAAAATAGCCCCAGTGTGTACATCGGCGGCGTTCCTTTTACCCTCGGCGCTCTGACCAAAGAGGTTCCTTACCTCGAGGTCAACTCCTCCGATGTGGAGGTTCCCAAGCTCGGGATGGTCAACGCTTCCACGACGCTGCGCGATATCACCATTCGTCCCGAACAGCTCTTCAGCGGGGACCTAGAAGGTGCACCGGTCTCCACTTACACGCGCAGCATTAGCATCGACGGAGTAGCCCTCGGCCGCCTGCTGGGCATTACGGACCTATCCATCGCCAACCCCGATGACATGTCCCCCACCGGCGGCCCGTCTGCCGAAGCTGAGCTCACCGGCACGCTACCGGGAGACACCACCAAGTCCACGGCGACGGTAACGTTGCGCCTCGTTGGGCCGGAATTTCGCATGAGCGTCTACGGGACCGATGATGAGCGCCTCAAGAAAGCATTCGGGCTGGTCTTGGATACCCGTCAACTACCGTTGCCTGCCCAGGCCACCTCCGTGAAGCTGCACGGCGGTTCCATTACGTTCGAGGTGCAGCGCCGCAACATCACTTTGAAGACGGCGCAGCTCTCCCCTCTCGAAATCGATGGGTCGGAGGAAAAGGCCGTCGAGGATGCAGCGCAAAAGGCACAGGACACCGCCAACGAAGTAGGCAGCGCACCGACGACGCCGCCGAGTTGGCGTCAAAACTAGTTGATTCGAACGAGGTCGCGCAGGATCCTGCGCACGTTACGGTGTATGGGCGGGGCCGGATCGGTAGGAGCGAAGACTTCCAACGCGTCTGCCTCCGATTCCAGATGCACCTCCGTGAAGGTTCCCTCCGACTCTCCGTCTGCCTGGAAGCGGTGCGGCTTCGGGCACACCAAATCCACCTCGACGGCATCCTCAAAGTGCAGCGTTCGGGCATCCGTGACCTTATTCAGCCAGTGGCGGTGATCCACGCCAAAGAGGTGGAGCACGCCCACAAGACCATCAATGCCACCGAGGTCTGACACCCCGAAGAGGCCAAGGCCTTGGTCGAAAGAGTTGCGCGGATTCGTCACCACCGGCAGCGGTCCGAGGAAGGTCCACGGGTTGGTGTTCGAGGTGAACATGACGGGCACGTCATCAGCCGAGAAGGTGTCTCCCGAGCCGGAGCGCGCACGCACGCTAATGCGCGGTGGGCGAATGCGGGCGCGCTGATAGGCCTGAAAGGCCACGGCCAAATAGCGCAACGGGGTAGCTGCAAAGCCCATTTCCCGAGCACGGTCCACGCGAGCGAGCACGTCGGCATCCAATCCGAAACCAGCATTAACCGCGAACCATCGGTCATTCCACACTCCCAAGGACACGGTGCGGCGCGTATTGCGTTCCAGCATCCGAGCCAGCACGTGTGCTGCCTCGACTGGAGTATTGGGGAAGCCGAGGGCGCGGACGAAGACGTTGGCGGAGCCCGTGGGAATCACCGCGAGAGCCGGAATGTCCTGGGGGCTGGGACGTTCCGCGGAATCTGCGGGGCCTAACAGCCCGTTCACAATTTCGTTCACCGTGCCATCTCCCCCGAAAACCAAGATGACATCGAAGTCTTCCTTGGTCATGCCCCGCACCATATCCTCCGCGTGCCCCGGGTAATGCGTAAAGCGAGCAAGCAGCTGCAGCCCCTCCACGTCCCGAATGACGGGCAGAACCTCGCGGAAGAGGGCCGAATTCTGGCTCGTGGAGTTCGGGTTTGAGATCAGCAATGCGCGCATGACCCCCTAGACTACTGGAGCCTAGTGGTTTCCGCGGCGCCCCCACGACTACGCTGGGGCAGCATGAGCGAACAGACGAATAATGAGAATCACCCGGAAAACTCCCAGCCGGAGAACGGCAAGATTGATGGCAACGCAGCCGTCAACCAAGCCGCGGAAGCATGGAAGGATGCTGCCTCCCGCAACATCCCCACCGTTGATGTAGCAGAGAATCCTTTGCCCGATGAGACGGCAAACCTGCGTCAGGGTCCGTCGCTGCACGATGGACTCTTGGGGCTTCTCCCCCTCGTCGGCGTGTGGCAGGGCGAAGGCCAGGCCCACAGCGCCGACGGCGAGCAGTACGCCTTTGGCCAGCAGCTCATCATCGCCCACGACGGTGAGAACTACCTGACCTACACCTCCCGCACCTGGAAGATCGATTCCGAGGGCAACCCGGCGGGCCCGGACGTGCGCGAATCCGGATTCTGGCGCATCTCTCTCAAGGACGAGATTGAGATGACCTACACCTCCTCCAATGGTGTCAACGAGATCTTCTACGGCTCCCTGTTCAACGAGCGCGCTTGGCAGCTGGAGTCCGCCTCCACCATGGTGACGGAGACAGGCCCCGCCAACCTCGGCCCCGGCAAGCGCATGTACGGCCTGATGCCGAACAACAACTTGGGCTGGGTCGATGAGCGGCTTGTCGACGGCGAAATGCGCCCCTTCATGTCCGCTGAGCTCACCCGCGTAGCAGGCTAGCTAGCGGCATAAGGGAATCTAGCGGGCCAGGGCGGCGTCGATCAGCGCGCGTATTTCTTCTGCGTTCGCCGGCGCCTTGAGCTTCGTGTCATCGAGGCGCGTCACCCGCACCGCTGTGCGCACCGAGGAGACCAGCCACACCGAGTCAGCCTCCTCGAGGTAGCTCAGGTTGAGCTCCTTCGCCTTGCAGCGATATCCCTGTTCTGAGGCGTATTCAAACAGCGCGGCCTGCGTGGTTCCGGGGAGTATCCCCTTACCCGCGGGGGTGCGCAGCTTGGTTCCCTTAACCGCCACCACGGTTGAGGTAGCCCCCTCCAAGACCTGCCCCGTGTCGGGGTCGGTAAAGATCACATCATCAAATCCGCGCTCGCGGGCCAGCCGCAGCGTGGCCATGGTTGCCGCATAGTTCAACGTCTTGGCCGGCAGCTCCTCCGCCACCTGCCACAATCGCGGCGTACTCATGACCTTGACGCCCTTCGCGCGCTGCGCCACCACATCCTCCGGGATTTCCTGAACCGCAACCCAGGCCGTGGGCACCCCGGTGGAGGCCCGGCCGCGGGTATAGGTCCACGTGCACTTGGCTTCGAGCGGCGAGCCACCCGTGTCCCCCGCGCCGGCGGGACCATAAAACTCGGCGATAGCCAACGCGGTGGCTTCCTCCCACTTGTGCATCGGCGGCTCCGGCAAATTCAGAGCCTGGGCGGAGTGCCGGAAGCGCTCCGCGTGGCGGGGAAGGTTCGCCGCCTTGCCATCACGCACTAGAAGGGATTCAAAAATCCCGTCTCCGCGCGTGACCGCGGCATCATCCCAGTAGACCAACGGTAGGTTCGGCATGTGGCGCCGCACCGATCCCCCAAACGGCTCCACGACGTAGATGACCGGCTCTTTTCTGCGCTGAAGGCTCATAGCCCCGATTATGCCCTACCATCGGAGGGCGTGAGTTACTCTTCGCCACTTCTTTCCCGGCCCGGAGCCGCTGAGTTCCAGGGCACCACGCTCGTCGATGTCTCCGGGGTCCCCTGGCACTACGGCAACCCCCTCGTCGAGCAGCGCGCGGTGGAAACAGGTTCAGCCGTCATCGACCGCTCCCATCGCCGCGTCATCGCGGTTTCTGGGCCCGATGCCCGAGCCTTCCTGAATAACCTCCTGAGTCAAAAGCTCGATGACGTGGACGCCGGCTTTTCCGCAGGTGCCCTTGACCTCAATATTCAGGGCCACGTCCTGCACCACATGGATCTATCTTTCGACGGGAAAACCTTCTACCTCGATGTGCCGGCGGCGCAGTTCGAGTCTTTGCGAGATTTCCTCACCGCCATGGTGTTCTGGTCCCAGGTCACCGTAGAGGAAGTAGACGTGGCGGTCATCAGCGTCCTCGGTCAAGCGCTGGACAAACCTTCTACGGCCCTGGTGGAGAGGCCCGTGCACTGGCCGGGCTACCCGCGCCAGGACTTCCTCGTGCCGCGGGACAAACTAGACGCAGCGGTGCAAGAGTTGGAGGCCCAGGGCGGAAGCTTAGCGGGGCTCATGGCTTTTACCGCCGAGCGCGTGCGGGCACGCGAGCCCGAACTAGCCGCAGATCTCGATGCAAAGACTATCGCCCACGAGGTTCCGCATTGGATCCGGCGCCGCGAGGAGCAGCCCGCGTTCGTTCACTTGGACAAGGGCTGCTACCGCGGGCAGGAGACCGTCGCGCGCGTAGAAAACCTTGGGCGCTCTCCCCGTTTATTGGTGCTGCTCTACCTCGACGGCTCCGCCCCGGAGCAACCGGAGAGCGGAGCGGATATCACGTCGGGCGGGCGTCGCGTGGGCAGGCTCGGCACCGTGGTGGAGGACTGTGAGTATGGCCCCATCGCGCTTGGTCTAGTAAAGCGCAGCGCCCTCGACCATGGAGAGCTGGCCATTGGTCCGGTAGCAGCATCGATCGAGCCGGATTCCATCCCTGTCGATGAGGGCCCGAAGGCCGGCCGTGCCGCTGTGGATCGCCTGCGCGGAAAATAGTGGCGTATTACACAATGGACTGTTTGCCGCAGGGTGGAGCACTTTTCAGCACACCGCTAGGGGGTAGTTCGGAATTTTTTCGTCACACAGGCTATGGTGTCTTACAGGAACATACACATATCTGACTAAGACGATGGGGCGGCCAAGAATCCCTGGACCGCCCTACACACCTCAAGGGGGTCATGCACATGGGACGCGGACGCGCCAAGGCAAAGCAGACCAAAGTTGCACGCCAGCTGAAGTACAATTCGCCCGAGATGGATCTGGATTCGCTCCAGCGTGAACTCGCCTCACAGAACTCCAAGCGCTCCAGCAATGAGGACGAGGATCAATACTCGGAGTACGCGGACTACGAGGACTATGCGGATCGCTGGGACTCGGACGAGTGGGATGAGGATGATTCCGAAGAGCGCTAAGCGCGTGAATCACTTCCCCATTCTGTACATGCACAGCACGTAAGCGAAGGGCCGGAGATGCCTCCCCTCTTAGTGAGGGGCGCCTCCGGCCCTGTTCCTTTTCTTCAGAACCTAGAACCCTGGGTGCTCGCCGGTCATGAGGACGCGCGGCTCGCCGTCTTCGGCGACGCGGACGGTGCCCAGCTCCCATGCCTCAACGTGGCGGGCGGTCATCATGGCCAACGCACGCTCACGGTCCTCCGGCGCAACGACGGCGATCATGCCAACGCCCATGTTGAACGTCTTCTCCATTTCCTCGAGAGCAACCTTGCCCACGGAGGAGATGGTCTTGAAGATCTGGCCCGGAGTCCACGTCGAGCGATTAACCTCAGCGGTCAGGCCCTCCGGGATCACGCGCTCGAGGTTGCCCGCGAGGCCACCGCCGGTGACGTGGCAGAAGGTCGACACCGCGCACTCCGATACCAGCGCCAAACAGTCCTTGGCGTAGATGCGAGTAGGCTCCAAAAGCTCCTCACCGAGGGTGCGGCCCAAGTCTTCCATGTAGCCATCGAGCGGCAGACCGGCCTGCTCCAGCAGCACGTAGCGCGCCAAGGAGTAGCCGTTGGAGTGCAGGCCAGAGGACTTCATAGCGATAAGGACGTCGCCGTCACGTACCTTGTCGGGGCCGAGGAGCTCATCGGCCTCCACCACACCGACGGCGGTGGCGGAAACATCGTACTCATCCTTGCCCATGACGCCTGGGTGCTCAGCGGTCTCGCCGCCCAGCAGCGCTGCACCAGCCTGCACGCAGCCCTCGGCAATGCCCTTGACAATGTCCGCGACCTTTTCCGGAACAACCTCACCCACGGCGATGTAGTCCTGAAGGAAGAGCGGCTCGGCGCCGCACACGACGAGGTCATCCACGCACATGGCAACCAAGTCGATGCCGATGGTGTCGTGCTTATCCATGGCCTGAGCCACGGCCAGCTTGGTTCCCACGCCGTCTGACCCGGCCGCGAGGACCGGCTCCTTGTACTCGCCCAACTTAAACAGACCGGCGAAACCGCCAAGCCCGCCCATGACCTCTGGGCGGGAGGCGCGCTTGGCATGCGGGGTGATTAGCTCAACTGCGCGGTCGCCTTCCTCAATGTTGACGCCGGCGGCAGCATACGTGTTCTCGCTCATGAGTGACTTAGTCCTTATTCGTTAGTTGTCGTCGAGCCCTGCAGGGTACGCACGGCCTCAGCATTGGGGTTTCCGGCGGGCAGTCCAAGCGGGTACTCGCCATCGAAGCAGGCACAGCACAATTCGCTGCGGGGCTGTTCGGTGGCCGCCACCATCTCATCGGTGGAGACGAAGCCCAGCGAATCCGCACCAATCGCCGTGCAGATGGTCTGCGCCACCTCCTCCGGGTCATCGGAGGGGTTGGCATTAGCAATCAGTTCACCCGGGGAGGCGAAGTCGATGCCGTAGAAGCACGGCCACTTTACCGGCGGGGAGGCGATGCGCACGTGAACCTCGGCAGCGCCGGCTTCCCGCAGCATTCGGATCAACGCGCGCTGCGTGTTGCCGCGCACGATTGAATCATCCACCACCACGATGGACTTGCCGTCAATGACCTCCCGCAACGGGTTGAGCTTGAGGCGAATGCCCATCTGGCGCTGAGACTGCGTGGGCTGGATGAAGGTGCGGCCCACGTAGGAATTCTTGACCAAGCCATGTGCAAAGGTCAGCCCGGATTCGCGGGCGTAGCCCACAGCGGCCGGGTTGCCGGACTCGGGAACGGGGATCACCATGTCCGCGTCGGGCGCTGGGTACTGGCGTGCTAGGCGGCGCCCAATCTCCACACGCGTCGCATTGACGGAGCGGCCCTGGATGTTGGTATCCGGCCGCGCCAGGTAGACGTATTCGAAGACGCAGCCGTGGCGCTTGGGTTCCGCGAAGCGCTCGGAGCGAATACCGGTCTCATCAATAGCGACGAGCTCGCCAGGTTCAATTTCCCGGATGAACTGCGCGCCCACGATATCGAGGGCGCAGGTTTCGCTCGCCACCACCCAGCCGGTGGTGAGGCGGCCGAGGGCAAGCGGGCGCACGCCGTGCGGATCGCGAGCGGCATACAGCGTGTGCCCGTCGGTAAAGGTCAGGCAGTATGCCCCCTTAACCCTGGGCAACAGCTGCAGTGCCGAGTCGAAGACTGAATTATTCTCGCTGACGCCATCCGCCAACAAGATGGACAGGCACATGGAGTCAGAGACGGATTCTTCGTGCGGCTTGATGAGCCCGCGTTCCACGGCCTCGGCGCGCAGCTCCACGTAATTCACCAAGTTGCCATTGTGGCCGAGTGCAATGTCAACGCCGCTGGGCGACGTCCCAAACATCGGCTGCACATTCGACCATTCCTTGCCGCCCGCGGTGGAGTACCGCGTGTGGCCAACAGCCACGTTTCCGTGCAGAGAAGTCAGGATGGATTCATCGAAGACATTGGACACCAAGCCCATGTCTTTGAAGACCACGATGCGGTCATCATCCCCCACCGCGATGCCCGCGGCCTCTTGGCCGCGGTGTTGGAGGGCAAAGAGGCCGAAGTAGGTTAGCTTGGAAACCTCTTCGCCTGGTGCCCAAACACCGAAAACTCCGCATTCTTCGCGGGGCTCCGGATCCAGGCTGGGATCCGTCGACAGGGGCTTAGTCATGCTCTGGACGTGTTCAGCTACCACGGCGCTAATCCTAGCCGTTCCGGCCAGTGAAAACTAACGGAATCACGGGCAAACAGGCAGCAATCTCGTGGGCACGGGAGCCGGAGGCGTCCACGCGGCCGTCGCCAAGCGCCTGCTCCCACCCCACTACACCGGTAGCCAGCTGCAGCCACGTCAGGGGATCCATCTCCACCACGTTCGGAGGGGTGCCCCGGGTATGGCGAGGCCCGTCGATGCACTGCACTGCCACGAATGGGGGGACCCGCAGCTCCACGGAGTGCCCCGGCGCGTCCGCCTCCAGCAGGCGGGCGGTGGTGCGTGTAGCGGCCGCAAGCGCGGGGCGACCTGGTTTTTCCACGCCTTCAGGGTCACGGATCCACTCCGCCACTGCCTCGACGGCGGCGCGGGTCGTGGCGGCGTCAACGGCCTTCTTCATACGGTAACCACGCTCCCTGATACTTTGTTATCCATGTCACCAACCATGCCATCAAGCTCGTCGGAAGAAAAGAAGTCCGTTCCCCACGAGAAGTCCCCTTCCATCACCCTGCGGTTTATGGCCGCCCCCACCGATCTCACCATCGCCGGCGCCCAAGGCATCGGCGGCGGCCGCGTCCTGGAATGGATTGATAAGGCCGCCTATGCTTGTGCGGTCCAATGGTCGGGTACGTACTGCGTGACGGCCTATGTGGGCCACATTCACTTCACGCGCCCCATCCCCTCAGGCCACCTCGTGGAGGTGCGCTCGCGCATTGCGATGACGGGGCGCTCCTCCATGCACATCGTCAACGAGGTGCTTTCCGCCGACCCGCGCGATGGCATTTTTACCCGCGCGTGCGACTGCCTCGTCATCTTCGTGGCCAAGGACACGGAAACAGGTAAGTCGGTCGCCGTGCCGCCGCTGGTTCCGGACACCGTAGAGCACCAGCGTGTGTGGGAAGCCGCGGAATCCCGCATCGAGCTGCGCCAAGCCATCGAAGCGGAGATGGAAAAGCAGACTTATGATGGCCCTTCCGATGCCCCTCGAATGGTCACCCGCTTCTTGGCTAAGCCCACTGACGTCAACTGGGGCGGCAATGTCCACGGTGGTACGGCCATGGAATGGATTGATGAGGCCGGCGCTGCCTGCACCATGGAGTGGTCAGGAGAGCACACAGTGGCGGTCTATGCCGGCGGCATTCGCTTCTACCGGCCTATCCATATCGGAGACCTCATCGAGGTCGATGCCCGCATGATGCGCACGGATACCCGCTCGATGCAAATGTCGATCCACGTCCGCGCGGGTAACCCGCGCGGTGGCCGCGAGAAACTAGAAACCGCCATCCACGCCACTGTGGCCTACATGGGCATGGACGCTGACTGGCAGCCGCTCGCCGCCCGCCAGTTTGTCCCCCGCACCGAAGAAGACAAGCGCCTGTGGGAGCACGCCGGTATTCTCCGCGGCCTGCGCGGCAAGTACTCCCCGAAGCCTCTGGTGGTGGCGCCACAGCACCAGCACGTGGACTAACCTAGGCCAGCCCTCCACCCCATCACTAGGGCGGGGCCGCAGCTAGTTCAGCGGCTCAACCCGACACGCCACGTGGAGGGTGCTCGGATCCTTGGCTTTGCGCAACGTGACGGTGCGCGCTCCGATCTCAGTGTTTGTGGCGACACTCGGAGCCACAAACACGCCCGTCGTCGCTGGAAGAATAACCGGCTTGTAGAAGTCCGCGCTGATGCGTACAGCACTTGAAAGGGTGCCGTCGAGCACCGACAACATCCGGGCGTGCGTATACATGCCGTGCGCGATGGGCGCGGGAAAACCGAAGAGCTTGGCGCCCACGGTGGAGACGTGGATGGGGTTCTTATCGCCGGATGCCGCGGCATAAACGCGGGTGCTCTCGGGGCTAAAGCGCAGCGTTGCCGTGGGCGTTCCCGCCTCATCATCAGGGAAGTCGAGGAAGCGCTCGGCTTCAGGGCGCGTTCGCACCTGCCGCGGGGTGTCCTTGGTGAATTTCGCGCCCTGGCCTAGGAAAACCGAAGTCTGGCGCCAGATCTCCTCACCACCCACGCTGTACGTGGTCACCATATCGATGACCAGCCCCTTGCGGTGCGGGCGGAGGTTTTCCGCGTGCACGGAGATGTCGCAGCTTTCGTCGACGCGTAGCGGGCGGGTCTGCTCGATGCGGTTCGACAGGTGCACCACGCCGACTGCGGGAAAAGGAAAGTCCTGTGCCGCCATCACCTTGATTGCGAGTGGGAAGGCCAGCGCATACAGGTAGGTGGCGGGCAACTCATTGCCCAGGCGCAGGCCCGTGGCTTGGCAGTAGCGAGCCAGGTGCGCGGTATCGACGCGCACTCCCTCGACGCGGTAGGCGGTCTGCGGGTCGTCGACCTTGCGCTTGCCGGCCCCCAGCCCGGGGATGGGCACCGCGCCTACCATGAGTGAGCGGTAAAGGGCGGGAAGGTCAGGAATCTCGTTGAGTGTGGTGACGTTCATTTATGCTCCCATGAGGTTCTGGCCGCACACGCGGACCGTGTTGCCGCTCACCGCGGCGGAGGCCGAGGCAGCGAAAAAGGCGACGGTCTCCGCGACGTCGACAGGCAAACCACCTTGCTGCAGTGAGTTCAGGCGCCGGCCGATTTCGCGCGGCCCAGTGGGCATCGCCGCAGTCATGGCGGTTTCGATGAATCCGGGGGCAACAGCGTTGATGGTGGAGCCATTCTCCGCCAAGACGGAGCGCAAGGAATCAACGAGCCCGATGATGCCTGCCTTCGTCGTGGCGTAGTTGGTCTGGCCGCGGTTGCCGGAAATGCCGGCCATGGAGGACACACCAACCACGGCCGCCCCCGGCGCGAGGGCTCCGGATTCGAGGAGGTTTTCGGTAATGCGTACCGGTGCCAGCAGGTTAACAGCAAGGACAGCGTCCCACTGCCCCTCGTTCATGTTGGCCAGCAGCTTGTCGCGGGTGATTCCAGCGTTGTGGACGATGACGTCAATAGCTCGACCATGACGCTCCTGGGCGTGCTGGGCAATCTTGTCCGCGGCCTGAGGGTCAGTGACATCGAGAGGCAGCGCGGTGCCTTTGACCTTGTTCGCGGTCTTCGCCAGGTGTTCGCTAGCTTGCGGGACGTCGATGCAGATGACGCTGGCACCGTCGCGGGCCAGCACCTCGGCGATGGTAGCGCCAATACCGCGAGCAGCACCGGTGACCACCGCGAGGCGCCCGTCGAGCGGCTTCTCCCACTTCGCTGACTCACCTCCGCGTGCGGGGGAGCCCTCACTCACCGCGCCCACGCGGACCACCTGGCCATCCACGAAGGCCGACTTCCCGGAGAGGAAGAAGCGGAGGGTGGACTCCACCTCCGCGGTGGCCGCAGGATCTACCCACACCAGGTTCACGGTGCCGCCCTTGCGCATCTCCTTGGCCAAGGAGCGCGTAAAGCCTTCGAGTGCGCGCGCGGTAATCCGGGCGTCGATAGTATCTGCAGCCTCCGGGGTGGTGCCGACAACCACGAGGCGCGCGCACGGCAGGAGGTTGCGCATCTGTGGGTTGAAGAAGTCATACAGCTCGCGCAACTGCTCGGGGGTCTCTAGGCCGGTGGCATCGAAGACGAGGGCGGCGCGCGGGGCCTCCGCAGAGGCGTTGATGATCTGGTAATCCACGGCTAGCTGGGAGCGAAGAAAGTCGGCGATGCGTCCCTGGCCGCCAATGACGATGGGGCCATCGAGCGCCGGTTCGCCTACTTTATGACGACGCAGGGGGTGGCCCTGGGGTACACCCGCTTTGGCGGCAAGCGGAGAGTTGATGAGCTTCTCGGCAATGGTGACGTGCGGCATAAGGTGACGCATTCCTTTCTGAGATCTTCACAACCTTGCGAGCATTATTTTGCTAGTTGCAAGGCCCGTTAATTGAGTGATAGAACTAACAATATCACCTTAGTTGTGATGCGAAACGCGCGGTGGGATTGCTACCCCCTCCCACTGGGGCGATTCGCACCAGACCACTCGCGAAGGAGTTTTTGATGACCAACCCCCCGCACCGCGTAGCCATCCTCGGTGGCAACCGCATTCCCTTTGCTCGCTCCAATAAGCAGTACGCTCACGCGTCCAACCAAGACATGCTCACCAGTGCGCTCGACGGCCTCGTGGCGCGCTACGGGCTGCACGACGAACGCCTCGGCCTCGTCGCCGCGGGTGCCGTGCTCAAGCACTCCCGCGATTTCAACCTCACTCGCGAGTCGGTCCTCGGTTCCGCGCTCGACTCGACCACCCCAGCTATTGACGTGCAGCAGGCCTGCTGCACCTCCCTGGCGGCGGCTATCCACGTCGGCGATGCCATTGCCCAGGGCCGAATTTCCGCCGGCATCGCGGGAGGCACGGACACCACCTCGGATGCCCCGCTGGCCGTCAATGACACCCTGCGCCGCACGCTGCTCAACCTCACCCGCGCCAAGACCGCCGCTCAGCGCGCCCAGCTCATCGGTTCCATCCGACCCTCGCAGTTAGCCCCGGAGCAGCCGCAGAACGGCGAGCCGCGCACCGGATTGTCCATGGGAGATCACGCCGCCATCACCGCCCGCGAAATGAACGTGAGCCGCGAAGCCCAGGACGAGCTGGCACTCGCCTCCCACCAGAACCTCCATCAGGCCTGGGAAGAGGGCTTCTTCGATGACCTCACCACCGGATTCCTCGGCGTCAACCGCGATACCAACCTGCGCCCGGATTCCTCCCTGGAGGCCCTAGCCAAGCTCAAGCCGGTCTTCGGCAAGCGCGATGCCGAACAGCACGGCACGCAGGCCACCATGACCGCGGGCAATTCCACACCGCTGACCGACGGCGCCTCCGTCGCCCTGCTGAGCTCCGAGGAGTGGGCAGCCGAGCACAATATCGAGCCCCGCGCCTTCCTCGTCGATTCCGAGACCGCGGCGGTCGATTTTGTCCACGGCCCCGATGGGCTTCTCATGGCGCCGACCTACGCGGTCCCGCGCCTGCTGGAGCGCAACAACCTGTCGCTACAGGACTTCGACTTTTACGAAGTCCACGAGGCCTTCGCCTCCCAGGTACTCGCCACCCTGTCCGCATGGGAGGACGAGACCTACTGCCGCGAGCGCCTCGGCCTGCAGTCTGCGCTGGGCCCCATCGACCGCGCCAAGCTCAACGTCAAGGGCTCCTCCCTTGCCGCTGGGCACCCCTTCGCCGCCACCGGCACCCGCATCCTCGCCACTACCGCCAAGATTCTCGAAGAAAACGGTGGTGGGCGCGCCCTCGTCTCCATCTGTGCGGCCGGCGGCGAGGGTGTTGCAGCCATCGTCGAGCGTTAAGAAACTTCCCTCCCCAGAAAGGACCCCCACCATGCCACTCACCAAGTCTTCCTCGGACACGAAATCCGTCTCACCAGAACTCAACAACCAGGCCACGACCGACGCCCCCAAGGCCGAGGCCCGCAGCCCGCACCGCCTGCCCACCACCCCGAAGCCCTCAGTGGCCACAGAACTGGCTGCGCTTCTCGACGGCCCCCACGCCGCCTTCCGCCAGGAGCTGCGCACCTTCCTCAACGACCCTTCGCTCTTCCCGAAGCCGGACCTGCCGATGGCAGAGCAGCGCCAGCACACCTTTGACAACCTCTCCAAGGTCCGCGATTTCGGCGGTTTCAACCACGGCCTGCGCCGCGCCAACGGCGGTTCCGGTAAGCCGAACCTGTCCACCTTCACCCTGGAGGGCCTAGCCTGGGTTGATGGTTCACTGGCTATTAAGTCCGGCGTGCAGTGGGGCCTGTGGGGCGGCGCCCTGGATCAGCTCGGCACTGAACGCCACCTCGAGTGGGTCAAGAAAGCCGCCAGCCTGGAGCTGCCAGGCTGCTTCGCTATGACCGAGCGCGGCCACGGCTCTGACGTGCAGTCCCTGGAAACCACCGCCACCTTCGACCCAGAGACCAACGAGTTCGTCATCAACACCCCCTCCGATTCCGCGGTGAAGAACTACATCGGCAACGCCGCCAAGGACGGCCGTGCGGCCGTCGTCTTCACCCAGCTGATCACCCCTGACAGCGATGGCCGCTCCCACGGCGTGCACGCCATCATCGTCCCGATCCGCGATGAAGAAGGCAACGAGCTGCCGGGAGTGACCTTGGGTGATCATGGCCACAAGGGTGGTTTGGTGGGCGTCGACAATGGCACCCTGCGCTTCGACAATGTCCGCGTGCCGCGCGAGAACCTCCTCAACCGCTTCGCCGATGTGGACGAAAATGGCAGGTACACCTCCCCCATCGAGTCCAAGAATGCCCGCTTCTTCACCATGCTGGGCACTCTCATCCGCGGCCGCATCGGCGTATCCGGCGCAGCGGGTGCCGCCACCGAGGCATCCCTGGACATCGCCATCCGCTACGCCAACCGCCGCCGCCAGTTTGAGGGCGCGACCGGCGCTGAGAAGCGCCTCATCGAACACCGCCAGCACCGCCGCCGTCTGCTCATTCCGTTGGCCCGCACTTATGCGCTGCACCTGCTCTACAACCAGATTCTGGAGCGCTACCAGGAGCAAAACGATCAGCACGAGGACGGCACGTGGTCAGTGACGGAGCCGACCGAGGAGCAGAAGTTCGCCTCCCGCGAGATGGAATCCCTGGCCGCGGCCATCAAAACTGCGCAGACCCAGCACGCCACCCGCACCATCCAGGAATGCCGCGAGGCTTGCGGCGGCGCTGGCTACATGTCGGAGAACCGCCTGACTACCTACCGCGCTGACTCCGATGTCTTCGCCACCTTCGAGGGCGATAACACCGTGCTCATCCAGATGGTGGGCAAGAACCTGCTCACCGCCTATGGCCGCGCGATGAATGACATGAGCCCGTGGGACACCGTGAAATACGCAGCCTCCACCGCCACCGATGTGGTTCGTCGCCGCTATGGATTCACCACCCGCCTGCAAAGCCTCGTGGACCGCGTGAACCCCTCCGAGGCTTCGCTTTTCGACGCCACCTACCAGGCCAAGCTGATCGACGACCGTGCCCAGTCCATCCTCTTCTCCCTCGTGCGCCGCATCCAGCCGGCCCGCAAGGCCGATAAGGTGCAGGCTGCCGCCATCGTGGATCAGTGCCAGGATCACCTCATCGCCGCCGGCTGGGCCCGCGTGGATACCTTGTTGGTCCAGGCCATGATTGAGGCAGAGGAGCGTCTTGAGGAAGGTTCGCTGGCACGCCAGGTCTTTGAGCAGCTGCGCCACCTCTTCGTCTTCGACACCTTGGTCCAGCACGCGGGCTGGTACCAGGAACACAACCTGATCCCGGCAGGCCGGATCAAGGCCGCCCGCGCCGCCATCAACGACCTCGTGGATTCGCTGGCACCGTGGTCCGTCGTGCTCGTCGATGCCTTCGGCGTTCCGCCTGAGGTACACAACATCCCGATGCTGACCGAGGCCGGAGTGGATCCGCTCCACGTCTAGTCACTCCACGCATAGTGAGGGCACTTTCGCCATCTGGCGGGGTGCCCTCCCTAGTTTTCTGAAAGTAGCGATAGGGGCTGGTTACTCTCTGAGCTATGACCACACAGCATCCGATGTTCTCCAGTTCCTTCCCACCCGCCGATGATCTCCTTGAGCCAAGTCCGCTTCGCAATGACATCGCATTGCGCCTCTGCCACGGCGAATCTCGCCAGGACATCCACAACGACTACATTGAAGTCCTCGATGACCCCTCCGAATGGGAGGCCAGCTACGAGGAACCTTATCCAGAGGATTTTGACACCATCATCGACGAAGTCGCCGCAGAATACGGCCGGCTGGTCACAGAAAAGTCGGAGGATGTTAAGCGCCTCGAAGCCCTGCGCGAGGAGCTTGCTCAGCGCGATATCTCCTTCACGTTCAACGAGGCCTGGGATCTCTCAGACGGCGTCTGGGTAGGCTCCAAGCTCGCTGAGAAGGAAGGCCGCAGCGGCTATGCCTACTGCCACCGACAGGACATCAGCCGAGTTATTTACGACGGCGAGCTGTACTTCGGTTTCTCCGCGATGGAGGAAAACGAAGAAGCAACCATCAAGGTCGGCGAGCAACTCGTCGAGGCCCTGCGCGCCGTGGGCTTTGATCCCGAGTGGAATGGCTCGACGACAGCGCGCGTTCTGTGCCAGGACGTCGCTCTCGAATTCCCCCTCGCCGAAGATCTCACCGATGCCGAGTAAATAGCCCCACAACGCTAGCCCTGTATAGGGCTAGCCCGCCACAACCATCCAGATGGCTACCATGTGCACCACCGCCGCGGCGATCGTCGCGGTGTGGAAGTGTTCGTGGTAGCCATACCAGCGCGCATTACGCCCCGGCCACTTGAAGCCGTACATCAACGCACCCAGCGAGTACACCACCCCACCTGCGAACAGCAGCCACACTACAGCCGGCCCCGCGGACTGCCACAGGTTTGGCAGCAGCGGCAGAATGAGCCAGCCCAGGACGAGGTAGACCACCACATCCAACCACCGCGGATGATTGATCCACACCAAATTCAAGACCACGCCCATGATGGCGCCCACCCACGCCGCAGTTAGCATCCATAGCGCCTGCGTCGGCTCCAGCACGATGGCGCACAGCGGCGTGTACGTCGCCGCGATAAACACAGAAATCGTCGCGTGGTCAGCACGTCGCCACCATTGCACCGCGCGCATTGATACCCACGGCCAACGGTGGTACAGCGCCGAGACCGTAAAGAGCCCCACCACGCCGACGCCGTAGACCGTCACCGCGAGCCCCTGCCACCACGGCAGCGTCATCCACGCAAAGGTGATGAGGACGGTCGATGCGATGAGGGAAGCAATCGCAGCAAAGAAATGGCCCCAGCCGCGCGTCAGCGGACGCGGACCACGGTCCGCCATCCAATAGGTGCGCTGGATGAGCTGCTCCATCGTGCTGTGTTCGCGCATAGAGCTGTCTTCAACTGGAAACTCTTGCGGGGAGGATATGTGAGCACTGGGTGCGTTCATAGTGAGGGCCCTTGCCTTGTCTGAAATGCGGGTCATGCGACTAACGCATTCACCCTCAAAACTTACGTACCCGTAACTATACGGCGGGGCGTTGCATCGGACAAGGGCTAAGAGAAAGATACCGCCAGGTTTTCTGCTGCTATGTGCAGTTCGGAAGCGCCGACAAAGTAGACTCCACTATTTGTGTTTTCCTATGTCTCAGGTCCTCGCCGCACCACGGCGTTGCTCGCAGCCGCCATGGTGGCGCTGGGGGCGGCGTCGGCAGGCGTCGGCTCCGCCTCCGCTCAGTCCAGCACGATCGGCGAGGTTTCCTCGCGCGTGACCAACCCGCAGCCCTGGCTGGGCGACGAGCCTTTCATCACCTCAAAGCGCCACATGGGCGGCAACCACTGGGTGGTGGACGTGTGGTCCCCGGCCAACCGTGCGGTGATTTCCAATAACGTCCTGCTCCCCGAGAGTGATAAGCCGCGCCCCTCCTTCTACCTGCTGCCCGGCGTGGAGGGCGGCCAAGCGGGCATGAACTGGATGACGCACACCGATATTCGCCAATGGGCCGTGGGCAAGAACGTCAACGTGGTGATGCCACTCGGCGGTGCCTATTCTCTCTACACCGATTGGAATACCGAGGATCCCATCTTGGGCGTCAACAAGTGGAACACCTACATGACCACTGAGTTGCCCCCGCTGATCGACGCAGAATTCCACGGCACCGGCCGCGATGCCATTGGTGGTGTTTCCTCCACCGGCGGTGCTGCACTCGACATCGCCGGCCACGCCCCACAGCGCTACAAGGCCGCGGCCTCCTACTCCGGCTGCCCGGTGCGCTCCGGCGCGATTGGCTTTCCCACCTCAACCGCGATGATGGCCTACGGCGGTGGTTCCTCCTTCAACGCGTGGGGCCTGCCGGGCTCCCCGCAGTGGTTCGAGCACGACCCCAACGCTAATCCCGGCCGCCTTCGCGACGTCGAGGTCTTCGTGGGCTCGGCCTCCGGCACCCCGGGCCCCATCGATGGCACGAACAAGCCCAGCCAGTGGCTCGGGCCCCGCGCGATAGAGATGGTGGCCAACCACTGCTCGGAGGAATTCACCCGCAACGCCCGCAACGCCGGGGTGCGCGTGAACCGTTACTTCAGCCCCCAAGGCTCGCACACCTTCGGCCTCTTCTCCCACCAAATGAAGCTGAGTTGGGACCAGACCATCGCCCGCACCATCGGTGCTTAAGTAATAACAGGTTGCCGCCTCACTTCGGGCGATGTCCCCGATGCACCCTAATTTCACAGAGCCTCGGATGAACAACTAGACCTTCAACGTGCACGTCTACCTGAAAAGTGGGATTGACGCATTTCAAGGTCCTGCGGTAAAATGCTGGTTAATAGTTCAGCCCGCCCGGTTTCTCTTCGGAAACTCGGAGTGGGCTGGATCTCTATTTACGCCGTTCCGCCGAACCGATCCCCACAACAACTCGTCCCCTCTCTAGATTGGCTTCCCATGTCTTCATCGCTCAAGCCAGCAGCGACCATTGACGAGCATATTATTCGGTTGCAAAGCCGTGGCATGAAGATCGACAAAGCTTTAGCTGAACAATGGTTTTCACACGTTAGCTACTACCGACTTTCTGCCTATTGGTATCCAGCCAGACAATTCAATGAAGACGGAACTAGTCGTTCAAGTCACTTCGTCGATGGTACCGATTTTGTGCACGTCATCTCCTTATATGAAGCCGATAGGAAACTCCGCACCCTGATCCATGACGGAATGGAGCGAATCGAAGTAGCGATGCGAACCAAGCTCGTCGAGCTGCTATGTACTCGACACCCCAATGATCCTACTTTCTACCTCCGCTCAGACGACTTTCGGCCAAACTTCGACCACGTGTCGTGGCTGAGTACAGCGTATGGACGACTCGCGAGGGCAAAGAAGAACGACGCCGTGAAGCACTACATTGATGAATACGGTGGACAGTATCCCATGTGGGTTGTGGCTGAAGTGCTCGATTTTTCGGATATTTCAAAGCTCTATGCAGGCTTAGGATCCAACGATCAGCGATCGATTTCGGAAGCGCTGGATATAAAGATCGACTTCGCTAGTTTGAATAGGAATCAGAAGCAAAAACTTACGAAAAAACATCCGCTGGCAAGTTGGCTCGAGCAGCTAACTATCATTCGGAATACGTGTGCGCACCATGGAAGGCTATGGAATCGTTCTTTTGCTCCGGCTCCAACTGAAGTTATCCGTAGCAATGGGAGCCTTTACCTCCTGCCAGAGATTCAAAGTGAAAAGCTATTCGGCGCTTTAATTGTCATGGCGCATATGCTACGAACCGTGTCCCCTGGGACTACCTGGCCTGACAAAGTAGTGGCATCATTAAACCAGCACTTCCTCACGAATCCTCTTGTTGAAAAAGCCAGTATCGGAATTCAAAGCGACTGGGATGAAAAGACACTTTAAGTTCTTTTCATGCCTTTGAAGCAACAAACAGTTGCGAATTTCGTGGGTCTTACGAAGCGGCTCTTCGGGGAAAGAAAAGCCCAGCCGAAGCTGGGCTTTTCTTCTAGAAACTGCGGGACAAGCAGCGTGAGTGGGGCCTACTCCACCACGGAGTTTGCCCCGACCGCGTGGCCGAAGAGGTCCGGCAGGATTGCAGCCCAGGCCTCACGCAGCTCAGAAACGGCGATGGACTCGCCGCCGAGTTCCAGTTCACCGTTGTCGGTGGTCTGGCCGACGACGACGGCCGGTACACCGCACTCCTCAGCGCGCTGCAGCAGCATGTCGACGCGGTCCGCGGTCGTCGCCACGAGCACGCGGGAGGCGGACTCGGAGAAGGCAGCCACGAAGGCATCCTCATGGACCTTGGACAGGTCCAGACTCAAGCCCACGCCGCTGCGCTTGGCCATCTCGAATGCGGTGACGGCAAGGCCACCCTCGGAGATGTCGTGTGCAGCGGTCAAGCCTTCGTTGCCCACGAAGAAGTCCGCGAGGCGCTGCTCGTTGGCCAGGTCCACCTGCGGCGGCAGACCATTCAAACCATTCTCCGACTCATTTCCTTGCTCACGAGCGCTGACCTGCTGCCAGATGGAGCCGCCAAATTCATCCTTGGTCTCACCCAGCAGCACGAGTACCTCCGGCTCCTCCACGAGGCCGAGCTCGTTGCCGATGGACTTGTGGACGTCATCGATAACGCCGAGGACACCCACGACGGGCGTCGGCAAGATCGGCTCCTCGCCGGTCTGGTTGTAGAAGGAGACGTTGCCACCGGAGACGGGGATGCCGAGTTCCACGGCGCCGTCGGCAAGCCCATGCACGGACTCGCGGAACTGCCACATCACGTCCGGGTTTTCCGGGGAGCCGTAGTTGAGGCAGTTGGTAATGGCCACCGGGCGGGCACCGGTGACGGCGACGTTGCGGTAGGCCTCCGCCAGCGCCAGGCGGGTGCCCATGTTCGGGTCCAGCTTGGTGTAGCGACCAGAGGCATCGGCCGATACCGCGATACCGCGGCCGGTCTCCTCGTCGATGCGCAGCACACCAGCGTTCGCGTGGTGGGACTGCACGGTGTTGCCGCGCACGTAGCGGTCGTACTGGTTGGTGATGAAATCACGCGAGCACAGCGCCGGGGAGGCCACGAGCTTCTTCAGCGCCACGGTGAGGTCCTGCTTCTCGACGCCCTGGAACTCCTGCAGCGCATCCTGCCACTCCGGGCGGGCATAGGGGCGGTCGTAGACCGGGGCCTCGTCCGCGATGGTGCCGGCCGGGGCGTCCACGACGACCTCGCCCTGGTGGCGGATAATGAGGTGCTTGCCGGTGGTAACCTCACCGATCTCAGCGCAGGTGACATCCCAATGCGCGCAGATCTCCTTGAACTTCTCCACGTTCTCCGGGGTCACCACGGCACACATGCGCTCCTGGGACTCGGAGGCGAGGATCTCTGCAGCGGTCATATCCATTGCGCGCAGCGGGACGTTGTCCAGGTTGATCTCCATGCCACCATCGCCGGCGGCGGCCAGCTCGGAGGTGGCGCAGGCCAGGCCCGCACCGCCCAAGTCCTGGATGCCCACGACGATGCCGGACTTGTACAACTCCAGGCAGCACTCGATGAGAACCTTCTCCGCGAACGGGTCACCCACCTGCACGGCCGGCAGCTTGCGCTCGGCGCCGTCCTCGAAGGTGTCAGAAGCCAGCACGGACACGCCACCGATGCCATCGAGGCCGGTGCGCGAACCGAAGAGCATGACCTTGTTGCCAGTACCGGAGGCAAAAGCGAGCTTGAGGTCCTCCACCTTCAGCGTGCCCACGCACAGCGCGTTGACCAGCGGGTTACCGGCATAGGACTCATCAAAAACAGTTTCGCCGCCAATGTTGGGCAGGCCCAAGCAGTTGCCGTAGTGCGAAATACCGCCGACAACACCGGGCAAAACGCGCTTGGTGTCGGGAGCATCAGCCGGGCCGAAGCGCAGCTGGTCCATCACGGCAATCGGGCGAGCCCCCATGGCCATGATGTCGCGGACGATGCCGCCCACGCCGGTGGCCGCACCCTGGTGCGGCTCCACGTAGGACGGGTGGTTGTGGGACTCCACGCGGAAGGTCACCGCGTTGCCGTCTCCGATGTCCACCACGCCGGCGTTCTCACCGATGCCGGCGAGGATCTTGGAGCCCATCTCCTCGGTCATGGTCTCGCCGAAGTAGCGAAGGTGCGTCTTGGAGGACTTATAAGAACAGTGCTCCGACCACATCACCGAGTACATGGTCAGCTCGGCGTCGGTGGGGCGGCGGCCCAGGATCTCGCGGATGTGCGCGTACTCGTCATCCTTCAGGCCCAACTCGCGGTAGGGCTGCTCCAGCTCGGGCTGCGCGGCCGCCTGCTCGACGGTGTCGTTGTGTACGGTCATTGTTTCTCCTTATAACCGTCGGCGCGGGTTAAGCGACGACCTTGAGGGCGGACACAAACAAACCCAGACCGTCGGTGGACGGGCCGGTGAGAAGATCGATGGCGTGCTCCGGGTGCGGCATGAGTCCCACCACGTTGCCGGCCTCGTTGGTGATACCGGCGATGTCGTTGATGGAGCCATTGAAGTTATCCGTGTAGCGGAAGACCACGCGGCCTTCGCCTTCGAGGCGCTCCACGGTCTCCGCGTCCGCCTGGAAGCGGCCCTCGCCGTGCTTAGCCGGAATCAGGATCCGCTGGCCCTGCTCAAACTCGCTGGTCCAGGAGGTCTGCGCGTTCGCCACCTCGAGGTAGGTATCCACACAGTGGAAGTGCAGCCCCTGGTTGCGGGTCAAGGCGCCGGGCAGCAGGCCGGCCTCCGTCAAAATCTGGAAGCCGTTGCAAATGCCGAGCACCGGCATGCCCTTATTCGCTGCTTCCACCACCGCGCGCATGACCGGGGCCAGCGCAGAGATGGCGCCGGAGCGCAGGTAGTCACCGTAGGAAAAGCCGCCGGGAACAACGACGGCGTCCACTCCTCGCAGGTCCTCGTCCGCATGCCACAGGGACACGACGTCGGCGCCGGCGGTGCGGGCGGCGCGGGCCGCGTCGACGTCGTCAAGCGTGCCGGGGAAGGTAATAACGCCGATCTTCATTACTGGATAACCTCGTAGTCCTCGATCACGGTGTTCGCCAGAAGGGTGGACGCAACCTTCTCGAGTTCCTCGGCGCTGACCGAATCATCGACTTCAATTTCAAAGCGCTTGCCCTGGCGCACGTCGCTGACACCAGCAACCCCCAGGCGGCCCAGCGCGCGGACGACGGCCTGACCTTGCGGGTCCAAAATCTCGGCCTTGGGCATGACATTGACAACTACACGAGCCATGAAAATTCTGCCTTACTGTGCGTGAGTATAGGTGCCCCGCCAGTCTATCCCGCCAGCGGGAAAGATTCGGAATCTTTGGGGTGGTGAATTCAAACCAAACGGCTGAAGAATTCTTGGGGAATCCCGGCTTAACCCCCAGCTCGCGCGTTGTCCTCCGGTATCCCGTGGCGGCGAAGGCAGGTAGAACCAGATGCGTTGTCATTTTCTCGCTGATTAAAGGAACCTCTCATGCGCCTCACACGCATCGGCTCTCTCGCCATCGCTGCATTAGTGTCTACCTGCGTCGTTGTCCCCCAGGCCGGCGCCGCGGTGGATGGCTCCACTGCCGTCATCTCGGAGGTCTACGGTGGCGGCGGCAACAAGAACGCCCCTTTCACCAACGACTTCATCGAGCTCTACAACCCAACGGGTTCCGCCATCGACCTCACCGGATGGTCCGTGGAGTATTTCTCGTCCAAGGGCAACTCCGGCGGAAAGACCACGCTTAACGGTTCCATCCCGGCTGGCGGCTACTACCTCATCCAGGAAGGTGGCGGCGGCACAGGCGAGCCGCTGCCCACCCCGGATGCTGAGGGCGGTCTCAGCATGTCCGGCTCCAAGGGCTCGGTGAAGCTTTACGACGCCTCCGGGGCCGAGGTCGACGTGGTGGGGTACGGGGAGACGTCGCTCAGCGAGGGCTCCCCTACCTCCTCCTTGAGCAACACCACCTCCGCGCAGCGTGATGACGCCGGCACCGACACCGACGACAACGCCGCCGACTTCAGCACCGCCGGCCCGACTCCTACCTCCTCCGGCGGCGGCGCCACCGCGCCGGAGAACCCGCAACCGGAGGACCCGCAGCCGGCCGAGCCGGGCGCTACCGTTACCATCCCGGAAATCCAGGGCACCGGCGCGGAGTCCCCACTCAAGGGCCAGAACGTCACCACCCAGGGTGTTGTCACCGCCATGTGGCAGGGTGAGAAGTCCCTCAACGGTTTCACCATCCAGACTCCGGGCACGGGTCAAACTGCGCCGACCGAGGCCTCTGAGGCCGTCTTCGTCTACACCGGCGGCACCGGCTTCTACCCAAAGATTGGGGAATCCGTCGAGGTTACTGGCTCCGTCGACGAGTACTACGGCCAGACCCAAATCGCCCTAGCCCAAGGCTCCGTCCTCGACACCGCACTCGATCCCGTCACCCCGCTGACCATCGATGCCCTGCCGGAAGGCGACGAGGCCCGCGAAAAGCTCGAGTCCATGCTGCTCAAGCCCGGCGTGCACACGGTGACCGATAACTACGGCCTCAACCGCTACGGCGAGTTGGGCCTGGCCCCGGGTACGGAGGCGCTGCGCCAACCTACCGATATCGTCTCCCCGGGTACTCAGGAACAAAAGGACATGGAAGCGTCTAACGCGGCGAAGTACGTCATCTTGGATGACGGCTCCACCCGTGACTTCACCCGCGATGGCGCGTCGACGAAGCTGCCGTACATCATGCAGAACGGCTCGGATGTGAAGACCATCCGCACCACCAACCAGGTGGAGTTTGCCGACTCTGGCGTCATCCTGGGCTACGGCCACGAGCAGTGGCGCTTCCAGCCCACCACGATGATTACGGGTGACTCCGTAACCGCAGACCTACCGATTACGTGGGACCCGGCCCGCCCGGAGGCCCCGCAGGTGGCTGGCGATTACACCGTGGCGGCGTTTAACGTGCTGAACTTCTTCATCAACTTGGGTGAGGACAACGGCGCGAAGGCGTACAAGAACCGCTTTGGCAACGGCGTCGGCTCCGACAGCCCCACCTTCCGCGGGGCGTGGTCCGAGTCCGCGTTCAATGACCAGAAGGGCAAGATCCTCACCGCGCTGGAGGGCCTCGATGCCGATGTCATTGGCTTGTCGGAGATCGAAAACGCCGCGAACACCGTGGGGGGCACCTATGACGATGCCGTGAAGTACCTCGTAGATGAACTCAACTCCCGCGCGGGTTCTGAGAAGTGGGATTACGTCAAGGCCCCAGCGAACTCCGCGGCGGACACGGATGTCATCCGCACCGCGATTATCTACAAGAAGGACCGCGTCCAGCCAGTAGGTGAGGCCACCTTGCTAGAGGACGAGCGTTTCAAGGGCACCGCCCGCACCCCGCTCGCCGCCGAGTTCCAGCCCGTCTCCGACAAATGCACTGCTGAGGGCCCGGATTCCTTCGTGGTGGTCACCAACCATTTCAAGTCCAAGGGTTCGGTGGCTAAGGGCGACGAGGACACCGGCGACGGCCAGGGCAACAACCCCAACGTGCGCAATGCCCACGCCCAGGCAGTCCTGGATGGTTTGTCCAAGCAGCCACAGTGGCAGGAGAAGGCCACTTTCGTCATGGGTGACTTGAACGCTTACTCCAAGGAAGATGCCATCTCCGTCTTCCGCAACGCCGGCTACACCATCCCGGTTGAGGAGCTCAACGCACAAGAGGACTGGCAGGACGTGGCCTCCTACCAGTTCTCCGGCCGCCTCGGCTCCCTCGACCACATCCTGGCCAACGAGCACGTCGGCGCCAAGGCGGCACAGACCTGGAACATCAACTCCGATGAGCCGATTGCCATGGAGTACTCTCGCCGCAACTACACCGGCGGGGACGTCTTTGAGTCCGATAACCCGTACCGCTCCTCCGACCACGATCCGGTCAAGGTGGGCTTCAACCTTGCCCAGGTTTCCCGCTCTGCTGACGATCTTAAGGACTGTGACAAGACCGAGGACCCAGCGCCGACTGACGACGCCCGCGGCATCAAGTCCGTCACCATTGACGATAACGGACATCTCATCATCACCTACACCGACGGCACCACCGAGGATGCTGGCAAGGTCGTCGGCGCCGATGGCAAGGACGGTAAGGACGGCGACAAGGGCCCTAAGGGCGACAAGGGCGACGCCGGCCAGGACGGTAAGGACGGCGCCGACGGTAAAGACGGCCGTGGCATCAAGTCCGTGACGACCAACGACAAGGGCGAGGTGGTCGTCACCTACACCGACGGCACCTCTGAGATTCTCGGTACCCTCGCCGACGCGAAGGGCGACCAGGGCACGCCGGGCCGCGATGGCTTCGATGGCGCACCAGGCCGCGATGGCGCAAACGGTAAAGATGGCAAGGACGGCCGCGGCATTAAGTTCGTGACCACGGATGCCGACGGTAACCTCGTCATCACCTACACCGACGGCACCTCAGAAACCGTCAAGTCCGGCGACAAGCCAGCCGCCCCGGCAGGTGGTTCCTCTGTGAGTGAGCGCTGCTTGCCGACGGTCCTCGGCCTCACCATCCCAGCAGCACTCGCCATTCCGTTGGCTTTCCTCGGAAGCTTCGGCGCAAAGCTCAACATCCCAGGCCTTGAGCCAGTGAAGAAGCAGATTGAGTCGCTCACTCGCAATTTCCCGCGTGAGGCTCAGTACGCTGCCGGTGGCATTGGTCTACTGGCTGCGCTTGGCATCATCGCCGCAGCCTGCGCGCCAACCGAGTCTGAATAGAGCGCTCTCCTGAGTTTAATGGCTCTTCCGGTTTCAGAGTGCGTAGCGAGGTGAAGTTGGCCACGACGGGTTCAGCGGGTCACCACAACATATAGGGCCCCTGGTGTGAAAATGAAAGTTCCTAATCAACCATCTGAACACACCAGGGACCCGCACTGTGAAGTGCCTACTGGAAACCTCGTTGCCGACACCATCTGCTGTACCGCGGAAATCGGACTTGCCATCACCGGTGCCGCCGATGCCGGGCCCCTGACCATCATTGGGGCCACACCAGTAGCCGTTATCGGCGTGTGCCCGGATTGCGGGCAGTCAGGTAAGTTACGCGACCACACCACTCGCCGACTCGTTGATCTTCCTGTCGTCGGATTCCCCACTAGGCTGCACGTAACAGTCCCTAGATTCCTGTGCACAGCCGCCTCATGTAAGACAAAGATCTTCCAGGCCTCCTTGGCTTGCACGGATGACGGCTCCAAGCTCACTCACCGGGTCACTCGCTGGATCTTGCAGCGCCTTGCTATTGATCGGATGAGTGTGTCGACTACCGCCAAAGCGCTCGGTGTGGGATGGGATCTGGTCAACCAAGTCTTCCAGCTGGTTTGGAATTAAACCGAGCGATACTTCTTCCGCTTTCTCCGGGCAAAAAGCAACTGTCACCGGATTTCCAGGAGAGAAGGGTAGTGGCCTGATTCGCGACTACGGACAACTGTGGACAATGAGAGCGGAATCCTTCAGCCAGGAACCCAAACTCGACTCTGCTATAACTTAGACACCACGGGCGGACAAAGCGGTTCGCCGGTTTATACCACAGACAACGCTGCCATCGGCATTCACACGCATGGCATCAGTCAGCTCGGCTACCCTGAAAACAGTGCCCTACGTATCAGCCCAAGCATGCTGAATACCTTCAATGACATTAAGGAGATCCAAAACAATGCAGCCACCGATCCCGGTTCCAGCTCAGGTTCAAGCTCTCATTAATAACCCCAGTAATCTTCTCGGACTCATTGGTACCGTTCTGGGCATTATTTCCCTCGTTGTTGGAATCAGTGTAGGCCAAGGTCTCCCCGACGATGAGCAGCAGAAGCCCAATGCAGAAGACTCAACGATTCAGGTTGTAACCTCCAGTGGTAACCCGGCAGGCGAATGTAGGCTTATTGGTCTTTCGCAGGAAAAGGTACACACGACTAATGCCAATGGCGTGTACTTCTACGCGTTGGAACCTGGTTCACATACCATCAATGCATCTTGTTCGGGGCTTTCCAGCCTTTCCTCCGCGCGAGCGCTCGAGGGTAGTCAGGAAGTAACTGTCAATGACGAGCCGGTAATGGTAAAGATTGTTGTTAAGTAGATTGGCCCTAACTTCCTTGGCTCTCAAGAGCTAAGAGAAACACGCGTGTGCCCCCGGGAAAACTCCTCGGGGTACACGCTTTTCAATGAACCACGCCTAATTAGAGAGGGAACCGTACCTTCGTACGCGCCCGTATGAGAAGCTGGCGCATGTAATGACCTCAGCAAAACAGCATTTTCAAGCGAATGAACGCTTTTAAACCTCTGCCCCAAGAGCACCAAACGCTTATCTGCATGTGTTTGCGCGGGTAGTTGGCTGTAAACGCGTAAAGACCCCATCATCTTCAATGCACATCGCGATGATCTGTTTGAAGCTAGCCACAAGAACTGGCTTTTCCAAGTAGAAGTTGACGCAACACCACCGAGTCGTGGCGTCTCCAACACCCTCATGTAGTGCCGAGTACGCGCTAGACGCCGCCAACAGTGCAGCCGGACACCCGCCAGCAATACTGATGGAGCTTCAAACCCTATGGACATAGCACATAAGGCCTAGACATAAGGCCTAGACCCCGCTAGATACGTCTAAAACAATGCTAGTAACGGCCCTATTTTGCAGGAAACATTCTGCCGCACACCGGCGTAACAATAGGGTGTACCCCAGGTGCCC
>NZ_KV805036.1:0-532 GCF_001811515.1 Corynebacterium sp. HMSC076G08
CTGGTACTAATAGACCAAAACAAACACACACACTCCGAACTATCGAGAGTGTGTAAACAACAAAACATGACAAACAATTAATCACTGTCGCTTGCGTCCACTACACAGTGTATCTGACACAACACCAGCAACCAGAATTTGCTCCGTGTGTTTGTCGGTGGCCTATAGCAGCAGGGAAACGCCCGGTCCCATTCCGAACCCGGAAGCTAAGCCTGCTAACGCTGATGGTACTGCAACCGGGAGGTTGTGGGAGAGTAAGAAACCGCCGACACCAAACAACAAACCATAACTCAATACAAAGTTGAAGGACCAAGACTTATCGAGTCTTGGTCCTTCAATTTGTTTTACAACCATTGTGTGTTGCAATTGAAGGGTCCATTTCTGATGGGCCTGACCCCCGGAAAGTAGACACGTCGGGGGTTAGCTATGCTGCTTGGGTCAGTGTAGCTGATGTGAGTGCTTCGTAGTCATCGGGGGGCTAGAAGATTGCACCAGGAATGTCGTCTGCGCGTGTTGTAGCGCATGCACCATC
>NZ_KV805036.1:632-2073 GCF_001811515.1 Corynebacterium sp. HMSC076G08
CAAAGACTTTCCGATCACGCAGAACTTCACGCTTGAGACTGGCGTTAAACGATTCTGCCAGGGCATTATCGGTGTCGATTTGGGGTAGTTGGTACCGCGAGTCCGCGTAGTTGGTACCGGTGTTCCACGTACCCGGTACTGCAAGGGGTTTTCTTTCATAGTTGATGTTGGCGACACCACAATCCGCTGGTGTTGCGTCAACTTCTACTTGGAAGGAGCTGGTCCTTGTGGCCAACTTCAAGCAGATCATTGCGATGTGCCTTGATGGTGCTAGCTAGGCGCAGATCACACACGCATTGGGGTGTTCACGACGGGAAGTATCCCGTGCAAAGAAAGTCATCTCTGATGAGGGTTTGATTTCAGAGATTTTCCGTCAGCTCCCGCCGGGGTGGTTTGATGATCGATTCAGTGATGGCCGGAGTAAGAGGTCTTTGTCCTATGACCTGCTGTATCTCGGCGGGGCATGTCGGTGTCAACGTCTAGGGGTATTGAGCAGAGTGATATTTAGCCCGCTGCGTTCGGCTTGGTCGATGTGGATTTGGTCAGGAAACCAGGATGAGGCCGCCGATCCAGCTAAGGAAACGGACGGGGCCTATCGGTGCCAAATGATGCCAAATGGTGCTACCCTAGAGTTATTGCCACCTGTTACGACAGGATCGGAAGAAGACCCTGGGACCCCAGCCGGACGACTGGACTCAGGGTCTTCGCCTGCCTCTAGAGGGAATCCGGGGTGGGACGTTTGAGGACCACTTTCTCGTGCAGCTTCTCCCAGTACTGCTCTTCCCCTAGATGGACGGAGTTCAGTGCTCCCAGAACGGCATCTGGAATCCAGAGCAGGGGATCATCGCCACCGCGTACGTGTCGCAGTCGGATGCCAGCACTTTGTCCCTGCCCTGCAGGGCAACTATATGGGCGACGTCTCGCCTGTTTTGTGCTTCTTGCCGGCTTTCCAAAGTGACGTTGTGGACGTGCATCTCGGAGAGCTCGAAGTACATCTGCTCCAAGCATTTCCTGGGGTGCCTCTCCGTTTTCTTGCTCACTTCACTCTGGTGGGTGATGATCGCTTGCATGGAGTCGATCTCAGAAAGGGTGTCCACGATTTTTCGGCGTCGGCTATTACGTTCGTCGGTCCAGTGAAGTTTGACCTGGCCAGGAAGTCGTAGTGGACGCAGCTCCTCGCGTATTTTTTCCAAGTCTTGAGTGTCGATGATGGTTGCACACACCATGTACTCCTGCCGGTCTGGGGGTCTAAGGGCGGAGGACTCATCGATGTAGGCGACTAGCTGTGATTCCACCCTGAAATTGTAGCCCGTCCGGGCCGACGCACCCCTCGGCCCGGTACCAACTACCCGGAACACGGCAGTACCGAGTCCCCAGAACACCGGTACCAAAAACTCGCATCTGACAATCGGCACTCGTTCCCACTGCTCCCATGGATTGG